>OMSM01000489.1 GCA_900313745.1 uncultured Lachnospiraceae bacterium | reverse complement strand
CCGTCCCGCACGGGAACGAACATCCTTCCGGAGACCCTGGTGCGGCTCGCCCGCGACCAGGAGAACATCGCCGCCGTCAAGGAGGCCTCCGGAAACTTAAGCCAGGTGGCAAAACTCGCCTTCCTCGCGGACGGCTGTCTCGATATCTACTCCGGCAACGACGACCAGATCGTCCCGGTATGCTCTCTGGGCGGCGTCGGCGTGATCTCGGTGCTCTCGAACGTCGCTCCGGGGGAAACTCACGACATGGTGGAGTTCTGTCTGGAGAACCGCTACGATGAGGCAAGAGCTCTCCAGCTGAAGGCGATTCCTCTGGTAGATCAGCTCTTCTCGGAGGTCAACCCCATCCCCGTAAAGGCGGCACTCTGCATGCAGGGCATCAACGTCGGGAAGCCCAGGCTTCCGCTCACCGAAATGACTCCGGAGCATCAGGAGAAGCTGAAGAAGGCCATGCAGGACTTCGGATGCCTGTAACGGATGATACGGCAGCAGCCGGTTTTACAGGCCTTTCAATACCGGGCATGGTATAATGAATTCCGCCGGTACCCGGAAACCGTGAACTGCGTCAATTGGACAGGAGTTTTGAGATGACAGATATCGAAATCGCACAGGCATGTACCATGGAACCCATCACCTCCGTCGCCGCCCGCATCGGGATCGGCGAGGATGACCTGGAACTCTACGGAAAGTACAAGGCAAAACTCACGGAGAACTACATTAAGAGCCTCAAGGACAGGCCCGACGGCAGGCTGATCCTGGTTACCGCGGTAAATCCGACCGCGGCAGGCGAGGGCAAGACAACCATCTCCATCGGTCTTGCGGAAGCATTCGCGCAGCTCGGCAAAAACGCGATCCTCGCGCTCCGCGAGCCCTCTCTCGGCCCCTGCTTCGGCATGAAGGGCGGAGCGGCAGGCGGCGGCTATGCCCAGGTGGTTCCGATGGAGGACCTGAACCTTCATTTCACCGGAGACTTCCACGCAATTACCTCCGCCAACAACCTTCTTGCCGCGATGATCGACAACTCGATCCACCAGGGGAACCCGCTGGGCATCGATCCCACCCGCGTGGTCTGGAAGCGCTGTGAGGACATGAACGACCGCGCGCTGAGAAACCTCATCATCGGCATGGGCGGACACGCCGACGGCCCCACCAGGGAGGACCGGTTTGTCATTACCGCCGCCTCCGAGATCATGGCTATTTTCTGTCTTGCGGCGGACTTAACCGACCTGAAGGCAAGACTCGGCCGCATTGTGGTCGGCTATACCTATGCGAACGAGCCGGTCACCGCCGAACAGCTCGGTGCGGTCGGCGCGATGGCGGCGCTCTTAAAGGACGCCATCCGGCCCAACCTCATCCAGACGCTGGAGCACACCCCGGCGCTTGTGCACGGCGGCCCGTTCGCCAATATCGCCCACGGCTGCAATTCCGTGCGCGCCACCAGGGCAGCCTTGAAGATGGCGGACTACACCATCACCGAGGCCGGTTTCGGCGCGGATCTCGGCGCGGAGAAGTTTTTCGATATCAAATGCCGCACTGCGGGCCTTAAGCCCGACGCGGTCGTGCTGGTTGCGAGCATCGAGGCCATCAAGTACAACGGCGGCGTGAAGAAAGAGGACTTAAAGACCGAGAATCTCGAGGCGCTGAAGAAGGGCATCGTCAATCTCGAGAAGCACATCGAGAACCTGCAGAAATTCGGCGTGCCGGTTGTTGTCGCCCTGAATGCCTACGCAAGCGACACTGAGGCGGAATCCGAGTTCGTCGAGAGCTTCTGCGCGGCGAAGGGCGCTTCCTTCGCGAAAGCGACTGTCTGGGCGGACGGCGGAAAGGGCGGCATCACTCTCGCGGAGAAGGTGCTGGATGCGCTGGAGAACAGGGAGAGCAATTTCGCGCCGATCTACCCTCTGGAGCTCCCCTTAAAGGACAAGATCGCAACCATCGCGAAGGAGATTTACGGTGCGGACGGCGTTGTCTACACCGCGGCTGCGGACAAGCAGATAAAGCGCATTGAGGACCTTGGTGCGGGCAATCTCCCGGTCTGTGTCGCCAAGACGCAGTATTCGCTCTCGGACGATCCGGCAAAACTCGGCCGTCCGCAGAATTTCGACATCACGGTCAGGGAGGTCTATCTCTCGGCGGGCGCCGGTTTCGTCGTCGTCACCACCGGTGAGATCATGGCCATGCCCGGACTGCCGAAAAAACCCGCAGCCTTAAACATCGACGTAGATGAGAACGGCGTCATCTCCGGACTGTTCTGACGAGGAGTTCTGCTTATGTTTGGATGCCCGAATTGCGGAGCGGGCCTCCGGTTTGATATCGGCTCACAGCAGCTCTACTGCAGCTACTGTGACTCCAGTTTTGACCCGGAGACCTATGTGGATGACAAGGATGCGGAGGAGAGGAACGAGCTGGGCGTGACGGTCTACACCTGCACGCAGTGCGGCGCGGAGCTCATCAGCACGGACAACGCCGTCACCGGCTTCTGCACCTACTGCGGCGCGGAGGCGATGATGGAGAGCCGGATGGACCGGATGGCCAGGCCGACGAAGATCATTCCCTTCCAGGTGTCCAAGTCCCAGTGCAGGGATATTTACGCGGACCGCACGAGAAACAACTTTTACGCGCCGAAGGAATTCCGGGATCCGGAATTCCTGGAGCGCTTCCGCGGCATTTACATCCCGTACTGGACCTACAACATCGGATTTAAGGACAAGGTGACTCTCCCCGCGACCAAGACCTACACCCGCGGACAGTACGAGTACACGGAGAAGTATAACGTCACGGTGGACCTGAAGGGAAAGTACCAGGGCGTACCCTATGACGCGTCCTCGGATTTTGACGACACCATCGCGGAGAACATCGCGCCCTTCGGGAAGAAGGATGTGAAGCCCTTTAAGCCCGGCTATGTCGCGGGATTCTACGCGGATACCGCCGACGTCGGGGCGGATGTCTACAGGCAGGACGCGGTGAACCGCGCCTCCGAGCAGATCCTGGACAAGGCGAAGGACACGGTGAGCGACAGTCTCGAGCTGAAGCTCCCTACCTCGGACAAGACCAGGAATGCGCTTCTCGGGACTACCTGTCTCTCTGAGGAGTCCACCATGTTCCCGGTGTGGTTCCTCACCTGGAGGAAGAGAAACCGTGTGGCCTATGCCGTGGTGAACGGGGAGACCGGACGGATATCGGCGGACATTCCCGTGGATATCCGTCGATATTTCGCCGGAACCGGAATCGCGGCCCTTATACTTTTCGTCATCATGGAGCTCTTCGTCTCGGTGACCGCACCGACGGCGCTCTTTACATCCTCGCTGCTCGCGGTGCTTGCCGCGTTCCTGTTCAGCCGGGAGATGGGACATATCAGTGACCGGGAGAACCATATATTCGACCGGGGCTTCTTCTATGGGGAACGCATAGCCGCGATCAGCCGGACGGAGGCCGAGAAGCTGAGAAAGCCCCGGCTCGCAGGGAGACGCGGCGGTGTGGGGAAGGGGCTTCCTCTTCTTGTCAATGCGCTCCTGATGTTCGGCTCCTACGGCGTAGTCCAGATCATTCTTTCCGTTCTGGAGAATGCAACCAGTGTCGCGGCTTCGGACCGCGCCATCATCGGCTGCCTCGCCTCGGCGGGAATCGGGCTGTGCATCTTCCTCTACAATCTCTCGCTCTTAAAGCGCGTGAAGGAGAAGAGCATGATCATCCCGGCGGCGAGCTCCTTTGCGGCGGTGATCTTAAGCCTTATCATTGCCTGGGCGGAGCCGGTGCGTGATTATTACTACTACATCGGGTGCATCCTCTGCATGGCGGGAGTCGCCGTAACCTGCATTGAACTGATCCGTCGCTATAACCTGCTGACCACGAGAGCCGTTCCCACTCTCTATGACCGCAAGGGCGGCGATGACAGCGGGAAGGACTACGGAGCGAAGAGCACGAAGAGTACTAAGAGTGAAAAAAGTGCGGTTATCGCGCTCATTCTCTGCGGGTCTGCGGCTCTCGCTTCCATCGGCGCGGCCTTTGCCGGGGCAGGAGATGTCCGGGCTGCAAGCTACAGCCAGGCGGTGTTCACCAATGCGGCGACGACCTACAGCGCCTATATTGACGACAGCGAGGACCTCCTCAGCGATCGGGAGGAGCAGCAGCTCGTGCAGAGCATGAAACCGATTACAAACTACGGCGGCGTTGCTTTTGTCAGCTGTGCGCCGCACGGACAGTCGACCTCATCCTACGCGAGGGAGAGATACCGCGATTACTTCGGAAGCGACAGCGGAATGCTTTTCATGGTCGACATGGCGGACCGCAATATCTGGATCCACTGCAACGGCGAGATCTATAAGGTTGTGACCAAGTCCTACGCGAATACGATCACGGACAACATCTACATCTATGCGACAAGGGGCGATTACTACGGATGTGCCGCGGCTGCCTACGACCAGGCATTCACCCTGCTGGAGGGCGGAAAAGTGGCAAGGCCGATGAAGCATGTGACCAATGCCCTTATGGCGATCATTATCGCGCTCATCATGAACTATCTCCTGGTGCTCGGCCAGAACCGCCAGCCGAGGGCAGCGGACGTGGAGGTCTTCGCGGCTGTGGCCGCCGGAGTCGCCGCGGCGGGTGCGGGCAAGGTGCTCATGAGCACAAAGAAGCGCAAGATTGAGAGCTCGTCCGGCGGCGGAGGCGGATTCTCCGGCGGAGGCGGCGGGGGTGGATTCTCCGGCGGAGGCGGCGGAGGCGGCCATCATTTCTGATCAGGATTGAAGAATACAGGAGGAGACAGGGGACGATCCCCTGTCTCCTTCCGTCAGCGGGAAGCTGTGCTGTGAGTTGTCGGTCGGATCAAACTAAAGAGTCGGATGGGCGGCATTAGCCGGCCCATCCGACCGAGTGCTCCTTCGATATTCTTGTATTACCAGATTACGCGCACGAAGCGCACGGCGCCGGGCTGGACCGGCAGCGAAACCGCGTACTCCAGAGGTTCCGGGATGATGGTGGTGCAGTCCAGATGCCAGGAGGGCTTGGGAAGCGCCAGAACGTCGGTGAACTGCTGGCCGGTCTCGATGTCCGCGAGGCCAAGAGGCCGCTTCGCGGTGTCGTCGGTAGCGGTGTGGGCGCCGGCAGGGCCGCGGTTGCCGGGAATCATGAACTCCTGGTCGCCGTACTGCATGGTTTCGTCACTGCCGTACATGTCGCCGCGAACGATAACGCGGACGGTCTGGGAGGTGCTCTCCTGGTTCCAGATGCCGAACACCCCGTTGTCGTAGGCGAAAAGGTTGACGCGCCCTCCGGCTCTCGAGGCGGAAACCGGCGTGCATCCGGCCGCGTCGGGACCGAGATAGAGCGGCAGGCCGACGGTCATGTGCTTAGCGATGGTCTCGCGCACCGCGGCCGGCAGCTGGTAGAGGTCGGCGAAGTTTTCCGGCACGTTGAGGATGAACAGGCGGCCCTTGCCGTACTGGTCCTCGGTGAACAGAGGGAAGTTGTCCTCGCCCGACTGAACGGAGATGTCCGCCCAGGTGGAGTTGGTCTTGTAGTTCATGGCCTCGAAACCAACCTCAGCCTTGCCGGCCACGTTCACGCCGCCGGAGTAGTTGCGGCTGCTGATGAGGTACTCGGAGCCGTGGATATGCCGGCCGGTCAGCCGCACGGAGGTGAAGTCCTTCACGCCGTTCTCGTACTCGTGGCGGAAGAAGCCGGAGGTGATTACCGCGTTTCCGCCGTTTCTCAGGTAGCGCTCAAGTTTTGCCGTCACATCCTTATCGATGCAGGCATTCTGTGCGAGGAAGAGGAGCGGTGCGGACTCGTCGAACTCGCGGACGGGTTCGATCGGAATACCCATCATGCCGAGGTAGTTGGGGAGCTGGTCCTCACCGTCGCCGTCGTAAGGCTCGTAGGACTTCACGCCGACAGGCTTTCCGGCCTCGCCCATAAGGCGGTCCACGCGTTTAAGGTCCACGGCCAGCATGGAGAGCAGTGTCGTGCCGATGAGCCACTCATAGTTGAAGAGCATGAGCTCATCTGCCTTTGCGAAGAAGGTGAGATGAGCCTGGTTCAGCCAGACGGAGAGGTTGTCCGCGGATCCGCCCGGATCGATCCAGCCGCCGCCGTTCCGGCCGGGAGCGGTGTTCTCGAGAAGGCGGATGTTGAAATAGGACATGTAAGACTGCAGGTGCTGCTGGCTCCAGACAGGGCTGCGGCTCTCGGTGCCGGTGTAGATTCCGTCGAAAATGTCCTTCTGCTTTCCGGGGTTGTAGCCGTTCTCGGCAAAGCTCTCGTACCAGTTGGGGTACTTGATGACGAATTTCAGCTTCGGGTTCACCTGGTGCGCGAGGTCGACGATCTCACGGGAGAACTCCTCCATGAGTCCCAGGCGGTACTG
>OMSM01000490.1 GCA_900313745.1 uncultured Lachnospiraceae bacterium | reverse complement strand
GTGAGGCGGAGTGTTTTCGTGTTTGACGGCTTTACCGGCTTCACTCCGGTGCAGAACCAGGTGCTTGCCGCCCTTATCGGGTCCGCGAGACAGGTGGTTGTGTCCCTGGTGCTGTCTGAGGACGGCGGAAAGCCGCCTGCGCTCGTCGAGAAAACCTCCCATGCGGGGGCCGAGCAGTCTCTCTTCTACCTCACGCGCAAGACGGTTAAGGACCTCACTGCGCTCGCCGCGGAGGAGGGGGCGGTGAGGGAGAAGGACATCTTCCTTAAACCGGATGGCCCGGAACTTCCCAGATTTGCCGGGCACCCGGCGCTTGCCCATCTCGAGAGATGTCTTTTCCGCTATCCTGTCCTGGCATTCGAGGGGGACGCCCCGGAGGCAGCGGTTACCTCGGCACCGACGGTGGAGGAGGAGGTGCGGCGCATGTTCCGGCGCATCCGCTACCTCACCGCGGGAGGAGACTGCTGCTACAGGGATATCGCCGTGATGGCTGCGGACCTTAACAGCTACGCGGATGCGGCGGAGCGCTTCTCCAGGGTTTACGGCATCCCCGTCTATCTTGACCGCACCAGGGCAGTCACGCACGATCCGCTGACGGAGGCTGTCCGGGCAGCGCTCTCCGTGATCATCAATGATTACAGCTATGCCTCGGTTTTCCGCTACTTAAGGAGCGGAATGAGCGCACTTACCGCGGAGGAAACGGATATTCTGGAAAACTACTGCCTCTCCCACGGTGTCCGCGGCGCAAGGCGATGGAGAATGGCATTTGATGATGAGACGGAGGAGTCGAGAAAGAAGGTACTGGACGAGCTTGAGATGCTGAGAGTGCCCAGGGGTACCGCCGCAGAGCGCACCAGGGCGCTTGCCCTCTTCATGGGGAAAACCGGGATGCAGGAGAAAATCCTCGCGCTCGCGGAGGAGGCGGATCATGAAGGAGCCCCGGAGAGGGCCTCGGAATACCGCCAGATTTATCAGGAAATGATGGAGCTCCTGGACCGGCTCTATGTGCTGCTTGGGGATGAACCGCTCTCCCAGGAGGAGTACCTGGAGCTGGTGGAGACAGGAATTGGCGAGATCCGGCTTGGAATCCTTCCGCAGCAGGCGGACCGGGTGCTTGTCGGCGACCTGATCCGGACAAGGCTCCCGCAGGTGCGCTATCTCTTCGTGCTCGGGGCGAATGACGGAAATATCCCTGCCGGAATAACAAACGGCGGCCTGATTTCCGATCTGGACAGGGAATTCCTTAAGTCGGAGGGGTTCGCCCTCGCCCCGACGCCGAGGGAGCAGATGTACACCCAGAGGCTTTATTTATACCTTGCACTTACCAAGCCGACGGACGGCCTTTTCCTCTCCTGTGCGGAGGTGGCGGAAGACGGGCGGAGCCTCAGGCCGTCTTATCTTATGGGGCTGCTCATGAGCCTGCTCCCCGGGGCAAGAACCGAGGACATGCTGGGGACGGACAGCTTAAGCGACGCGGTGGGAGACCTTGCGGAAGGCGCAAGGCACTACGCCGAGGGAGCGCTCGACCGCGACGGGGCGGAGCGTGCGCGTTTCCTCACGCTCTACGGGGTGCTGAGCGCGGAGCGGGAGACAGGGAAGGAAGCAAACCGCATCGCCGGCGCTGCATTCTCGTATTATGTCCCGGAGAAGCTCTCCGGGGAGGCGGTCAGTGCACTCTACGGAGGTGTGATTACGGGGAGCGTAAGCAGGATGGAGCAGTGTGCCGCCTGCTTCGGAAGGCAGTTCCTCCAGTACGGGCTGAGGCTCTCCGAGAGAGACGAGTACAGGTTTGAGCCTGTGGATTCGGGCAGCATACTCCACAGCGCCCTGGAGGAGTTTTCGGAGGAGCTGAGGAGGAAGGGAATACGCTGGACCGACCTTGGTGACGAGGAGGGCGACGCCATCGCGGACGATATCATCAGCCGGATCTCGGAGAGGTACGGAAACCAGGTGCTCTATGCAAGCAGCCGCACCGCCGGCTCGGTCGGCAGGATGAAGAGAATATTGAGGCGCGCCGTGCGCTCGCTGAAGTACCAGCTCTCCCAGGGCGGGTTTACGCCTTATGCCTATGAGCTTTCTTTCGGCGGACTGTCTGAGGACCGCCCGTGGCTTTCCTGGGAGCTTCCGGAGGGCACCATGAAGCTGAGGGGAAGAATAGACCGCGTGGATATCGCCGAGGGGGACGGCGAGGTTTATGTAAAGATCATTGATTACAAGTCCGGTTCGCGCGACATCGACCGGGAGAAGGTAAATCAGGGCCGCCAGCTGCAGCTCCCCGTATACATGGGTCAGGCGCTGAGACTGATCCGGGAGCGCTTTCCGGGAAAGGAGGCCGTTCCCGCCGCGATGCTTTACTGCCGTCTGTACGACCCCTATACCAGAACGGAGATCCCGGCCATCCCGGCCGCGCCGGGAGAACAGCCCGCCGGGGAGCCGTCCCCGGAGGTGCGGAAGGCACTTAGGCCGTCGGGGCTCGTTAACGCGAGGCAGGAAATCATCACGCTGCTGGACAGGAGCCTTGGCGAGGGCGGAAACTCGGAGGTTATTCCGGTAAGGACGAAGAAGGACGGTTCCGCATATGACGACAAGAGTGTGTTTACCGACGAGGAGTACGCGGAGATCGCCGAAGGATGCGAGGAAGCACTGAAGGCACTCGGCAGTGCGGTCCTTTCCGGCGAGACGGCGCGCAATCCCGTAAAATCGGGCCAGGACGATTCCTGTACCTACTGCCCGTTCAGGGATGTGTGCGGATTTGACCCCCGCCTGCCGGGATACAGTGAGGGAGTAAGGAATTGAGTGATCTCAGGTTTACGGACAAACAGCAGGAAGTCATCGACGTCCGGATGCGGAACGTGCTGGTTTCCGCCGCGGCGGGCAGCGGGAAGACCGCGGTGCTCGTGGAGCGGATTATCCGCCTTGTCAGTGAGGGAGAGTCTCCCGCGGATGTGGACGAACTTCTGGTCGTGACTTTCACGCGGGCGGCTGCCTCGGAGATGAAGGAGAGAATAGGAAGGGCCATCGAGGCAAGGCTCGCAGTTGATCCGGAGAACGCGCATCTCCAGCGGCAGGCCACCCTCCTGCATACCGCGCAGATCACGACGATCGACAGCTTCTGCACGTGGCTTCTCCGCAACAGTTTCTCCGATATCGGCCTGGATCCGGGCTTCAGGCAGATGGGCGAGGAGGAGGCAAAACTGCTCCTCTCCGATGCACTGGACAGCTTCCTGGAGAAGCAGTATGCGGCCGGGGACCCGGCATTCACCGATCTCGCGGATTATTTCTGCCCGGGGGTCGGGGACAGTGAGCTTCGGGACATTATTCTCCAGCTCTATAACCGGGCCATGTCCCATCCTTACCCGGAGGAGTGGCTTAAGGAGAGGGCGGCGGATTATGACGTGCCGGAGGGCGGCCTGTTCCGTGCGGACTGGATGGACAGCTTTATCGCCGGAATTGAGGAGCAGCTTCTTGAGACCAGGGAGGAGTATCAGCGGATGATCCGGCTCTGCTCGCTGCCCGGAGGTCCCGCGCAGTATCTGGATTTCCTGGAGGCGGAGAGGGACAGCATCTTTTCCGGCGTGACGGAGCATGCAGGGGAGGGAACGGCAGAGGAAAGGTACGGCCGTATCTTTTCCGCGGTGAACACAGAGTTTGCTTCGCTGCCCGGAAGGGGAAGGAAGAAGGACAGCGACTCCGCCGACCCAGAGTTAAAGGAGGTAGTCAAGGATACCAGAAACCGGGCAAAGGAGGCGCTCAAATCTCTGCGCACCCGCTTTTTCTCCGCTTCTGTCGAAGATACGGAAGAGATCATGCGCTACATCGCCCCATATCTTAAGCAGCTCATCGCGCTGACCCTGGATTTTGCCTCGGACTATGCCGCGGCCAAGAGGGACAAAGGCGTGATCGATTTTAACGACCTTGAACATCTCGCACTCTCCGTGGTGGCGGAAAGAACGGAGGACGGCGAAGTTAAGCTCACGCCGGCAGGCAGGTCCTACCGGGAGCACTTCCGGGAGATTCTCATCGACGAGTACCAGGACAGCAACGACGTCCAGGAACTGCTGCTTTCCATGCTTTCCGGCGAATCCGAGGGCAGGGACAACAGGTTTATGGTGGGCGACGTCAAGCAGAGCATTTATAAATTCAGGCTTGCGAGGCCGGAGATATTCATGCAGCGCTTTGCCGAGTACGCGTCGGATGACGGGCATCACCGCAGGATAGATCTTGACCGCAATTTCCGCAGCCGCAGGGAGGTGATAGACGCGGTCAACACCGTTTTCTCCAGGATCATGCGGCCGGAGGTCGGAGGCGTCGCCTACACGGACGAGGTCTCGCTGAAACAGGGCGCGTCGTACCCTGAACCCGGAGATATGAGTGAAGATCCCTGGACAGCGGAACTCATGATCACAGAGCCGGAACAGGAGGGGGAGGAGGACGGACCGGCGGCGATTCCTGCGAACAGGGCGGAGATAATGAACATCGCAAGGCGCATCAGGGAGCTTTACGGCTCCTTCCCGGTTGCGGAGGACGGAAAGCTGAGGCCTGCGACGTACGGTGACATCGTCGTGCTCATGCGCTCGACTGCCGGCGCGGACGAGATCATCCGGTCGGTGTTCGAGGAGGAGGGGATCCCCTGCCATATCGCTTCCAGGGCCGGGTATTTTGCGGCGGAGGAGATCCGCACACTGATCCAGTTCCTTCGGGTGCTGGACAATCCCCGGCAGGATATCCCTCTCTACGGCGCACTCCGCGGGTATTTCGGCGCGTTTTCCGAGAGCGAGACCGCGCTTCTTCGCGCATCCGGGAGGGACACGGACCTGTACGGAGCGCTTGTTCTCGCGGCGGCGGACAGTACAAACCCTGTGTGTACTAAATGCGGGAATTTCCTGGAATTTATGGGCCTGTGGAGAAAACGCAGGATCACACTCCCCATCCATACACTGGTGCAGCAGATTATAAACGACACCGGTTATGGCCGCTATGTGGCCGCGCTTCCCTCCGGGGGACAGCGTTCCGCCAACCTGAAGCTCTTCGTCCACCAGGCGGCCGTCTTCGAGCAGACCGCGTACACCGGCCTGTTCCAGTTCCTCCGGTATCTTGACGAGATGAAGGAGCGGGACGTGGACTTCGGCGAGGCGTCCATGAATTCGGAGACAGCGGATGTGGTGAGGGTGATGACGATCCATCACAGCAAGGGACTGGAGTTCCCGGTCTGCATAGTCGCGGGGCTGTCAAAGGGGTTTAACCTGAATGACGGCAAGGGAACGCTTATCATGGACAGCGAGGCCGGGATCGGGATGAACTGCTGCGATGTCTCCCGCAGGGTGCAGGGAAGCACCGCAAGGAAGGAGATGATTGCGGACCGCGTGAAGAATGACAGCCTCGGCGAGGAGCTGAGGGTGCTCTACGTGGCGATGACCAGGGCGAAGGAAAAACTGATCCTCTCCGGAACGTCGAAGGAGTACGACCGGAAGGCGGGCGGATATTCCTTCCGGCTGGGCGGGCTCTCAAGACTTCCGGTTTCCGTGATCCGGGAATCCAGGTGTGCTCTGGACTGGATACTTGCGGCACTGGCTGCCGGGGAAAGGCCGGAGGGGGGGGACCCCGCGGAGGAAAGCGCCGGTCCCATCCGGATAATCCGGGTTACCCCGAAGAAGCTCCGTACCGAGGCTGCAGGGAGAAGGACAGCCCTTGCGCTGCGCGAGGAAAAACTGGCCGAGGCGGCGGAGAGAGTCCGCAGGTACGGGGCAGGCGGAGCGGAGGATGCCGGCTATGCACGGGAGCTCATGGAGAGTTTTGGCAGAAAATACGCCCACGGCGAGCTGACGGGACTCTTTACCAAAACCTCTGTCACGGAGCTGAAAAGGCGGGCAGGCCTTGAGATGAGGGACGACGGCATCGCAGTGAAACAGGCCGGGGACGGCGAGGCAGCTCTTTATCCGGTGCGGCCCGCGGAACCTCTGCTTCCTGCCTTCATGAAGAAGGAAAAGGGGAAGCTTACCGGCGCGGCAAGGGGCACGGCGATCCACCGCTTCATGGAAATCTGCGACTACAGGGCGCTTTTTGCGGAGGACGGAAGTGTACGGGGAGAGGAGGAATTCCTGCGGTACACTGCGGGACTTCTCGAGTCCGGGCGTCTTCTTCCGGAGGAGGCGGAAACGCTGGCCCCCGAAGTGATAATGCCGTTCATGCGTTCCGGGCTGGGAGGACGGATGGCCAGGGCGGAGAGGCGGGGAGTGCTCTACCGGGAGCAGCCCTTCGTCATGGGGATAGATGCGGACCGGATAAACCCGGAGTTTCCGGGAGGCGAGACGCTGCTGATCCAGGGAATCATCGACGCCTTCTTCTATGAGGGGGACGGGATTGTCCTCGTCGACTACAAGACGGACAAGGTGAGATCCGGCGCGGCGCTCCTTAAGAAATACAAGGTGCAGCTGGATTATTACGCTGAGGTTCTTGAGCGTCTTATCCATCTTCCGGTGAAGGAGAAACTGATCTATTCCTTCGCGCTTAACGAGGTAATCCCGGTTCAGGACCGGAAAAGGACTGGTTAAGCACAGGAAAAGGTTGACAGCCGGGGACGGCAGGTTTATTTTAGTTCCAGCAACTGAATACACGCTAGGGGAGCATATGCTGAGAAGCCGGTATATCCGGCGACCCTCATTACTTGAACCGGATAATACCGGCGTAAGGAAGCGGACTTAAGCCTGCGGCATAAAGCCGGGCGAAGTCGACATGTGACCCTCCTGCGCATGAAAAGGAGGTATTTTTATGTCTTTTTTTGCTGTGCTTACCGAGGACGGCAGCTACGCGCTGACCGGGGCGGGGTATACCGCGCTCGTCATCGCCATGGCGGCGCTTCTTCTTCTGGGCTGCTTTGTCTTCAAGGCGGACGAGAAAGCGAATATCAGCGCGAGAAAACTGGTCTTCTCCGCGATAGCGATGGCTCTCGCCTTCGTCTCCAGCAGCATCAAGATCATCCACATGCCCATGGGCGGATCCGTCACGCTCTTCTCCATGTTCTTCATCACGCTGATCGGCTACTGGTACGGTACCGGAATGGGCCTTCTTGCGGCAGTATCCTACGGAATCCTGCAGATGATTGTTGATCCTTACATCATCGGGGTGCCGCAGCTTTTCTGCGATTATATTTTCGCCTTCGGCGCGCTGGGACTTTCCGGATTACTGCGCAATGCCAGAGGAGGCATGATTAAAGGCTATCTTCTCGGAGTAGCCGGGCGTTTTCTCTTCAGTTTTCTCTCGGGCTATATCTTCTTCGGCATGTATGCTCCGGAGGGAATGAACCCTGCCGTTTATTCCTTCCTCTACAACGGGGCATATCTCTTCGCGGAAGCGGCGCTCACCGTTGTCGTAGCGATGATTCCCGCGGTGGCATCCGCCCTTAGGCGGGTGAAGGCGATGGCGCTTGGTGAAGGATGATATCACGAACTGCAGCCGGCCTCGGGCCGGAAAGTGAAGCAGACAATGAATGATCGGGACACGACGGAGATAAGGGAAGAAAAGAGAGCAGGAGGCGGACTGATAAGGGAGGTGTTCCTGCCGTTTGCACTGGCAGCAGTACTTACCGAGTGCGTTTCCATTGCCGCAGGCGCGGCGTTGGACGTGCTGGCGGCCCGGAACGAAGCGGCGGCGGTGTATTTCCTCCGATGGCCGGGGGACAGGAACCTTGCCGCCCTCGCTGCAGGGATGGCCGCTCTTCTTCTTTATTCCGCAAGACCCGCCCGGCCGGAAATCGCCCATGTGCAGGGAACACGCGGAACTCTCGGACAGCCGGAGGACTTCGCGCTGATGATCCTTGTCTCCATCTGTGCCGCGCTGGCGGTAAACGGAGCAGTGTCGCTCTTCGGCGGACTGCCCGGGAGTATCTTCGGCGAGGCAGCGGGAGGATACGGAGCTGCCGCAGCCCGGGAGGGAGGAAGCATGCCGGGAATGCACCTTGTTCCCGGATTTGCGGTATACGCATTTCTCTCTCCGCTTGCGGAGGAAGCCCTCTTCAGGGGAGTGCTGTTCGTCCGGCTTGGCAGAAGGACAAG
>OMSM01000493.1 GCA_900313745.1 uncultured Lachnospiraceae bacterium | reverse complement strand
TTCGGGCAGTGCAGGGACATCATCAGCTCGCCGCCGAAAGTTTTGAACAGCATCGAGTGGGCCCCGTCCATGGCGTAGATCGGCATCTTCTCCTGTACCCACGGGCCGTGGATCTCCCCGCTCAAAGATCTCGCATAGCTTGTAGCATATCCACCGTTGTCGAGGAAGCTCGACCAAAGCATGATCAGCACGCCGCTTTTCAGCCGGTAGAGGAACGGACCGTCTGTCACCCAGCCTCCGGCCTTCATGTTCTTCGCAGTCCACGGGCCCTCCGATGCACGGAACAGGATCTCCGGCTCCCCAATTGCCTCGCTCAGGTCATCGGAAAGCGGAATTGCACAGATCTGGCCGTCGTTGACCTGAAGCCACTCGTGGCAGAACACCATCCAGGGCTTGCCCTTGCGGTCCACATAGAGTGTGCCGTCCAGGCAGTGCCACCCCTCCGGGGTGACCGGCTTATTTACAATGTAATGGAAAGGGCCCTTCGGTGAATCCGAGACAAGACACTGGCAGCGGCGGTAGGTACCCTCCGCGCGGAAGGACGAGATCAGGTAGTACTTTCCCTTCCAGATATGCATCTCCGGCGCCCAGTAGTCCTTGTCCGCCCAGAAATCCCCTTTCCGGAAGCAGATCTCCGGTTTGGACCAGTGAATAAGATCCTTGCTCTCGATGACATAGAAGCAGGGCTCCGATGTGTCGACATCCGGGAAACGGTCTCTGTCGACGAACTGAACATAGGTATAGTACTTGTGGCTTACCGGATCGGCGAGAATGAATGGATCGCTGATGTGAACATCATGAATATGATACGGATATTCCGGATCGGTACCTGTTATCTTTACTGACATGTGTCCCCTTTCTGCCTGACCGGGTGTAAGTGTATTACTAGAAGAGCGTTCAGGACATCAGTCAATTATCAGGATGCATATGTACGGAACTACTCTGTAACGCTATCTAAGAAAAATACATAAAACGCCTTAACCAGACATCTTCTGAACTGAAAATTTGATCATTCTGCCTCTCCCTGAAACGGCCCGGCAGATATTTGATGTAAATATTATCTCGCTATTATTCCGATTTAGTCAACCTTTTTGTACATATTGCCCACTGCCATTCAGATGTTTATGCCGTAATAGTCTGATTATATCTATTATTTGAACAATATGCCTGTTTAATGGTCTATTCGAACATGTGTAACATTTTTGTTCAATATAAGCTGTTCGCAATTGATCTCTCTATACCGGTCGGACGGATCGGCGCATGCCTCCCGTCCGACACTTTACTTTGAACCGTGCCGCACGCAAAAAGCCGGTGACTGTCTGCATGGATGCAGTTTCAGTCACCGGCCTTGTCAAAACTGATGCTTCGCTGTTTAGTTTATTCTCCCGGAACAGTGCCCCGTTCCGCCTGCCCGGCTGCCTAGGGAAAGCTGCCAGGTTAGTCCGCCTCTACCCCGGCCTCAAGCTTCTCCCCGTCCGGACTCACGTCAATGAGAATCGTGCTGCCCTCACGAACGTCTCCGCCGAGGATAAGTTTTGCCGCCATGGTCTCCACATATTTCTGGATATAGCGCTTGAGAGGCCTTGCCCCGTAAGAGGGATCATAGGCTTCCTCAGCCACAAATTCCTTGGCTTCTCCTGTAAGCCTGATCTTCAGCTCCCTGTCCGCGAGACGGCGGTTAAGGTCGTCCACGATAAGATCGATGATCCCCGCGATATTGTCCTTCGAAAGCGGACGGAACAGGACGATCTCATCCAGGCGGTTCAGGAACTCCGGGCGGAAATGGACGTGAAGCTGGTTCATCACCAGTTCTTCCGTCTCCTCCGAGATCCCGGCCCCGTCACCCTGGCGCTCCAGATCCGCAAGGATATCCTGGGCGCCGATATTGGAAGTCATGATCAGGATGGTATTCTTGAAATCTACCGTCCTGCCCTGAGAGTCGGTGATACGGCCGTCATCAAGTACCTGCAGCAGCACGTTGAATACGTCCGGATGAGCCTTCTCGATCTCATCGAAGAGAACCACGGAATACGGTTTTCTCCTGACTGCTTCCGTCAGCTGGCCGCCCTCTTCATATCCGACATATCCGGGAGGCGCACCGATCAGCCTGGAGACCGAGTACTTCTCCATATATTCGCTCATATCGATACGAACCATGTTCTTCTCATCATCGAAGAGCGACTGTGCAAGTGCCTTGGCGAGTTCTGTCTTGCCTACGCCGGTGGGCCCAAGGAACAGGAAGGAGCCGATGGGTTTCGAGGGATCCTTGATGCCTGCCTTGCTGCGCATGATTGCCTCGGACACCCTGGTCACCGCGTCATCCTGGCCGATCACTCTCTTATGAAGCTCCTCGTCAAGGTGAAGCGTCTTGTTCCTCTCGCTCTCCGTGAGCTTGGTCACGGGGATGCCTGTCCAGCGGGAGATGATCGACGCTATCTCATTGTCGGAGACGCGCTCGTGAACCAGGGAGAGATCGTCGTCTTTCACACTCTCCTCCGCCTCCGCCAGCTCCTTCTGAAGGGCGGGAAGCGTGCCGTACTGCAGCTCTGCCGCGCGGTTAAGGTCCCCCTTCTGCTGTGCCTGGACGATTTCGCCGCGAACGTTCTCGATCTGCCCACGCAGTCCGGAAAGGCGGTCCAGGCTGTTCTTCTCGTTCTCCCACTGGGTCTTCCTTGAAGCAAACTCCTCCTGCAGGTCAGCAAGTTCTTTCTGCAGCGCGGCCAGTCTGTCGCGGCTCAAGGAGTCGTCCTCCTTCTTCAGCGCGGTCTCCTCGATCTGCATCTGCATGATCCTGCGGTCCAGTTCATCAAGCTCCGCAGGCAGGGAATCCATCTCCGTCTTGATCAGGGCGCACGCCTCATCCACAAGGTCTATCGCCTTGTCCGGGAGGAATCTGTCCGTGATATAACGATTGGACAGGACTGCCGCCGAGACCAGGGCGTTATCCATGATCTTGACGCCGTGATACACCTCAAAGCGCTCCTTAAGGCCTCTCAGAATGGAGATCGTCTCCTCGACGGACGGCTCATCCACCATAACCGGCTGGAAGCGGCGCTCCAGGGCAGCATCCTTCTCGATGTACTGCCTGTACTCGTTCAGCGTCGTCGCACCGATGCAGTGCAGTTCGCCGCGGGCAAGCATAGGCTTGAGCATATTGCCGGCGTCGAGCGCTCCGTCGGTTTTGCCGGCGCCGACTATGGTGTGGAGCTCATCGATGAACAGAATAATCTCACCTTCCGAGTTCTTTACATCTTCAAGCACCGCCTTAAGACGCTCCTCAAATTCGCCGCGGTATTTCGCGCCGGCGACGAGGGATCCCATGTTCAGTGAGAAAATCTTCTTGTCCTTGAGGCTCTTCGGCACGTCGCCGCGGACGATACGCTGGGCAAGCCCCTCCACGACCGCAGTCTTGCCGACGCCGGGTTCTCCGATGAGCACAGGATTGTTCTTGGTTTTCCTGGAAAGGATCCTGATCACGTTGCGGATCTCGGCATCTCTGCCGATCACCGGATCAAGCTTGTTCGCCCTCGCCTTGGCCACCAGCTCCTCACCGTACTTCTCAAGCGTGTCGTAAGTCGCCTCGGGATTATCACTTGTCACCCGCTGGTTGCCGCGCACCGTCGCCAGTGCGGAAAGGAAGGAATCCCTGTCAATTCCGTACTCCGCAAAGAGCGGCTTAATGCTTCTGTCTGCGTTCCGGATAAGGGAGAGGAAGAGGTGCTCCACCGAGACATACTCATCTCCAAGCGTCTTGGCCTCCGTCTCCGCACCGAGAAGCACGCGGTTTAAGTCCCCGCCGACATAGACCTGGCCGTTTCCGCCGGAAACCTTGGGAAGCCCGGCAACAAGCGCTTTCGCCCTGTTGGTAAACTCCTTCGGGTCTATTCCCATCTTCTCCGCCAGACGCGCGATGAGGCTGTCCTCTATGGTCAGCAGAGAGTACAGAAGATGCGGCTGCTCAATCTGCTGGTTGCCGTACTCATAGGCCAGCTGCTCGCAGTTATTGATTGCTTCCACCGATTTCTGCGTGAATTTCTGAATATTCATAATGACCTCCTTTCTCAGCATTTTCGGATGGGACGTTTGTCCCATCCGAACAGGCAGTCATTGTTTTATTTGTTATATATGTACTATAACATATGTTTAACCTGAGTCAACAGGCTGTTTATAAAGATATCATTAAAAATGCAAAAAAGCACAACCGGCCGGGCTGTCCGGTATTTCCCGGAGCAAAGCACGGCCGGCGGTGCAGTTCTCCTGTACCCGGAATCAGGGGATACCGGTCACAGGCTTATTCCGATTTTGTGATTACCGCTATCCCATACCCCGGGAGCGTCAGTTCGGCACCGGAGAGTTCTACAGGTTCCTCTCCTGTCGTGAGCATCGCGGCGAGGCTGCGGTATCCCTCCGCCGCGGGATCGGCATCCAGGGAAACGGCTGCAGGTTCTTCCCTCGTGTTGACGGCGATCAGCACGCTGTCTCTTGTAAACACACAGACGTTCTTATCCGTAAGGCTCTCTATCACTTCCGTGCGCCCCCTTGCGACGGAAGGAAAGCTGTTCCGGATTCTCACGGCATTCCGGCAGTAATTCCATACGGAAAGCTCGTCTCCTGCCTGCTCATCGAGCGCAGGAAACTTCATCTTCACTTCCTCCATCTCCGGAGGCCCCGCGCACAGATATTCCGCGTCCGGGCTTTCCGGGTCAGCGGTCCAGTACATCGGCGCTCTCTTGTTCTCATCTCTTCCGGAGCCCTTCATTCCCAGCTCCTCGCCGTAATAGAGAAACGCATTGCCTGTCATAAGGAGATTCAGGCCTTCCGCGAGTTTTGTCTTCGAACCGTCGTCATAGGCATAATAGCCCGCGCTGCGTGCCATATCGTGATTGGTATAGAACGGCGCGTTGACCGCTGTACAGCCGTCGGGAGCGGCAGAAGCATACAGTGCTTCCTCATCCTCGAGCGCTGCTGCGAATGAGTCTGCTCCCCTGCTGCCCTTAACCGTGCCCGCGATGATTCCGTCCTGCCCCGCGAATCCGAAATCAAAAAGGGAATCGATCCCGCTGGCATAATATCTGGCATAAACCTGCTGGTTCTCCCAAGCTTCTCCCACCAGATAGGCATCGGGCTTGATACTCTTCACCGCCTCATTAAACCAGGTAAGGAAGCGGATGCTGTCCTCACCGCTCTCGGTGTAGTAGCTGGTCACCGCGTCCAGCCGGAAGCCGTCAACGCCCATCTCCAGCCAGAAGCGGGCAATATCCCTGATCTCCTCTCTCACTGCCCCGCAGTCCAGGTTCAGATCAGGCATTCCCTCCCAGAAACGGCACTCATAGAAGTACTCCGTTCCCGGAAGCTGCGCATATCCGTTCCCTGCCTCCGTCCGGAAGTTGTAATAGTCGAGATACGGGCATTCCTCCAGGTCTTCCTCTGTCCACAGGGAAAGACTGTCCTCTCCGGCCTGCGGATGGTGATTTCTGAGGTATTCCGAGACAGCTGCAAACCAGGGGTGCTCCACGGATGTGTGATTCACTGCAAGATCGAGAATCAATGTCATTCCCCGGGCGTGGCAGTCCTCAAGCAGAGCCCTGAACTCCTCCATCGTGCCGTACTGCGGGTCTATCGCCCTGTAATCCGTCACGTCGTACTTGTGATATGTAGGCGACGGGAACACCGGCATCAGCCACAGCGAGGTGCATCCCAGGCTCGTCCTGTCGGCAAGGTCGCCGCTGTTGATGTAATCCAGTTTTGACCGGAGTCCCGCCAGATCACCGATGCCGTCGCCGTCGCTGTCGGCGAAGCTGTACACGAACACTTCATAGGTCGTGCGGAATTTATCCTCCGGGGCAACCGGCGTAAGGGCGGAATTGAGCGTTTCCATAGACAAAACCGCAGGAGCTTCTCCCGCGGTCTTGTCTTCCGTACGCTTTCCGCAGCCGGCAAGCACAATGAGCGCCGCCAATAATAGCAGAAACCGTTTTCTCATTTTGTTCTCAGCCTTTCACTGCTCCGCCTGTCACGCCCTCTACGTAATACTTCTGCAGGCACATGAACAGGATGGTCACCGGGAGCGCCACCATGATGCCCGCCGCGCAGAACCGTGTGAAGTATCCCTGATAGTCGTTGGTCCACACCCATCTTGTCAGCGCAACAGCCACGTTGTAGCTCCGGTCGTGTCCGAAGGCGACATAGGATGCGAAAACATAATCGCACCAGGGCGCCATGAAGGCGATCAGCGCGGTGTAGATGATGATGGGTTTGGACAGGGGGATCAGCATCTGGAAGAAGATCTGCGCCCTTGTCGCGCCGTCGATGCGCGCCGCCTCATCAAGTGCCTTCGGCATGGTGTCGAAATAACCCTTGCAGACATAATAGCCCATGCCCGAGCTGGCGACGTAGACCAGAATCAGTCCGGGAACCGCGCCGGCCTGGGTCAGCCCCAGCTGCTTTAACAGGAAGTACATGCAGATCATGGTCAGGAACCCGGGGAACATGCCGAGCACCAGCCAGAACCGCATAAGGAACGTGCGTCCCGCGAAGCGCATTCTTGAGAGCACGTAGCTCACGCACAGCACGTTCGCTGTCTGGAGCACCGTCACCACCAGAGCGATGATCAGCGTGTTGGCGTACCACCTCAGGTAGTTCGTTTCTCCGGAAACCAGGAAGCGGTAGTTATCCAGCGAAAACTTCTTCGGAATAATGTAGTTCACCATCCCGCCGTATTCCGAGCTGTAGGACCGGAAGCTCTGCATGATCAGGCCGAAGAACGGGAAAAGCCAGACCACGCTGATCAGGATAAGCAGCGCGTAGCATATGGCGTTGCTTATTCTTCTCCTCTTCGACATTGAAGCGAATTCTTTCTCTTTCATCACTGGAATCCCTCCTCATCGCGGACTGAAGGCAGCATGCCGTAAACCACAAGGGAGATTACTGCCGTGACCAGGAACACCATGATGCCGATAACCGCGGCCATGCGGTAGTTGGTGTCCGTGACTGTCATCTTGTAGAGCCAGGTGACCAGCAGATCCGTGTACCCGGCGTTGCCGGACAGCGCGATGGACTGCGGCCTGCCCTGGGTCAGAAGGAATATGACGTTGAAGTTGTTGAGGTTGCCCGTAAACTGCGTCAGCAGGAACGGCCCGGTGACGAACAGCATGTACGGCAGCGTGATGCTCCAGAAGGTCTGGAACGCATTGGCGCCGTCTATCCTCGCGCTCTCGTAGAGATCCTCGGGAATATTCATCAGAAGTCCCGTAGCGATCAGCATCATGTAGGGAATGCCGATCCATATATTGACCACGATAATGGTGATGCGGGCCAGCGTGGGATTCGTCCAGAACGGGATCGGTGAGCTGACCCAGCCCCATTTCATGAGATACGCGTTCACGATACCGTCGTTTGCGAACATCTTTGTGATGTAAAGAAGAGAAACGAACTGCGGAACTGCGATGGTCAGCACCAGGATCGTGCGCCAGAGCTTCTTGAACCGTATCCCCTTCTTGTTGATTAAGAGTGCCACGGCCATTCCGAGGAAGTAGTCAATGAATGTGGCAAAGAAGGCCCAGACCAGTGTCCAGGTCAGTACCGTGAGGAAGGTGGAGCCAAAGCCGTTGGTGCCGAAATTGAACAGGTTCCGGAAGTTCTCCAGACCTACCCAGGTAAAGAGGTTCGTGGGCGGCTGATGCGTAGCGTCATAGTTCGAGAAGGCCACACAGATCATGAAAATGATCGGCAGCACCGTGAATACGAAGATGCCGGTGACCGGAAGTGCCAGCAGTGTTTTGTCGAAGTTCTGGTCGAGAAGCGACGCAAGAAGCTGGCGGTTTGTGGGCAGTGCCCTGCCGGCCTTTAATCTTCTCTCCTCCTCGGCGTTCTCATGGATATTCATCGCCCAGAGAAGGATGAACACCGCGATGACGACAATGGTCAGAAGTCCGAAGAGCAGGATAAGGAAGCTGTTGTCCCCGTAAACTGTCTTGCGGCCGATCTTCTGGGTTGCCACGGTGCCGAGCGAGCTCATCTTGGCGAGATATTTGCCCCCGAAACCCGCCATATATACGATAAACAGGATCTCCGAAAGCAGGAAGCTTATGCCCTTCACGATCTGTCCCCGCATAAGCGGCCCGAATCCCATGATGATGTAGGACAGTTTCGACTTCCAGTCTCCGCGGATAAGTGTCGTTCCCAGCTCGGCTGTCCGGTCTTTCAGTGCGCGGAAGAAAATCTGCGCAGGGCTGAGCAGTTTTGTCTGGTTGTCCGCCTTTGCGGCGGTTTTCTGTGCCATAGTGCCTCCCCCCGGTTCCCAGTGATTAACAGGATACTCTGCCTGGTACCCTTTCCTTATCGAAACCGCGGGCCGGCATCAGTATGCCGGCCCGCGTCTTCGGGTTATCCCGGAATCCTCCGGGTGCCTTCTTCGTTATTTACTTCGCATAGGAGATGCAGGTCTCCTGGAAGGTGGTCAGGGCCGCCATGAGATCCTCATCGCTGGAATCCACGCTGAGGTTGCCCTGGATCACGTCATCGCCGAGGCCCTCGGCGAGTGACCAGTAATCGTTGGGGTACTGACCCTGAGGGATGGTGTAGGCAAGCTGCTCTGCCAGTGCGGAAAGAGCGGTGTCCGCCTGAACAGCATCAGACTTCTGCGCATCGAGGTTGGAGGGGCCCCAGCCGACCGCGTCATAGCGGGCAAGCTGTACGTCGCCGCTGGTCAGGAAAGCCGCAAGAGCATCGCAGACCGCGAGCTTGTTCTCGTCTTCCTGGGGCTTCACGCCGAGGAGCTTGAATCCGCCGAAACCGGAGAGCTGATAGGTATTGCCGTCAGCACCGACGAAGGAAGGAAGCTTCGCGCATGCGTAATTGTCTCCGAGGAGTTCCTGGACCGTGCCGGAATCCCATGTGCCGGTGACGATCGCTGCCATATTGGAGGTCTCGCCGGCGGAGGAGCCGTTCTGGAACGCAGGGGAGCTGTTCAGCTTGATGATCTCCTTTAAGGCTACAAGGCCCTTGTCGGAGGCATAGTCGACATTTGCCGCGGTGAATGCACCTGCATCGTCGGTGTCATAGGTAAGGGTGCAGCCGGTTCCGAAGAAGAACGCGGTCTGATACCAGCCGGAGTTGATCTGGAAGTAGAAGTTCTTTCCGGCCGCCTCGCAGTCAGCGATGATCTTGTCCAGATCGGAGGGATCGGTGATCACGCTGCTGTCATAGTAAAGGAAATAGCCGTTGTCCGAGGTCAGCGGATAAGCATACAGCGTATCGCCGACAGTCGCCGCGCCGACAGCGCCGGCATCGTTCTGGCTCTTGATCGCGTCGATGTTCTCGGGAGCAACCTCCTCAAGAGCGCCGGCGGCAACAAGACGGGCGATCTGGTCCTGTGCGAACGCGAAGACATCCGCGCCTGCTTCGACGTCGGTGATCATGTTGCTGGCGGCATCACCCTCACCGACAGGGCTGACGGTAAAGGTATATCCGGAGAACTCCGGGTGATCCGCCTTGAAGGTCTCAATCTGGGAATTGGTGAAATCGACAACATTGTCCGCGACCCAGATCTTGATCTCGCCGCTGCCGTAATCAACGTCCCCTGCCTCTTCCGCCGCAGGTGCTTCTTCTGCAGCAGGTGCTGCCTCTTCCGCTGCGGGAGCTTCCGCTGCAGGAGCCGGCGCCGGTGACGCACCGCATCCTGCGAGGAGTGATGCTGCGAGAATACCGCTCACAACAAGTGATGCAATTCTCTTCTTCATAATGTCCTCCTGAATAATGATGATAGGTATGACTGCTTTGGTTGTGCGGAAGAGCCAGCCGCTGACTGCGGCGTGTTCTTTCGTAAACTTTCGCTGTGCTATTGTAAAAGATAGACCCGTTTAGGCATAGTTGTCAATATTCCGGTATATAATCCGTCAAAACTCACAATTTTGCCCATGTGCTTTTGTAAAATACATCCAAATTCTTTCGTAAACTTTCGCAATTGTTGTTTTTCTTCGTCTAAAGCTCGTATAATATTCCCGGGATTACCTGACCCGGATATTCCGGGGCTTATTCTTGGAAAGGCACGCAAATGGCTACAATGCAGGATATCGCTAACCGGCTCGGCGTCTCCGTGAGCACGGTTTCCAAGGGCCTGAACGGGGGCAGGGATATCAGCGAGGATCTGCGCGCGGCGATTCTCGACACCGCCGTTGAGCTCGGCTACACCAGCCGCAGCGCCAGAAAGCGCGAGAGCGGCCGGCTGGCTCTGTTCATTGAGAATATGGACTGCAGCTCCGAGAGTGATTTCGGATACGACATCGTCATGGGCTTCCGCCAGGCGGCAAACAGGGACAACTGGGCGGTCGACGTCATCCCGCTCACCAAGACGTTCCAGAACAGCGAGCGCTATGACCGGTGGATGGTGGAGCACAAATACGCAGGCGCATATTTTCTCGGCCTCGCCCTGGATTCCCCGTGGATGGACCAGCTGTATAACACCACTGTCCCCAGCGCTCTTCTCGACAACTTTATTCCGGCAAATCCGAACGTCGCCTGCGTCGGCACCGACAACGACGAGGCGATCGACATGGCGGTGGGCCATCTTCATGCCCTCGGGCACGAGAAGATTGCCTTTCTCAACGGTTCGAGGGGATCCCAAGTCTCTGACCAGCGCATGTACGCCTACCTCAACAGCATGGCGAAGCGCCATCTCCTGATTGATCCCAATCTGGCAGTCTACGACTACTTCGTTGCCGAGGTTGCCGATGAGCATGTACCTTCCTTCATCGACGGCGGTGCGACGGCGATTCTCTGCGGGAACGACCTTATCGCATCCGGAGTGATCCGCTCCGTAACCGGACTTGGGCTGAACGTCCCGGATGATATCAGCGTCGTAGGATTCGATGACCTCCCTCTGGCGGAGACACTCGATCCCCCGCTCACAACGATCCGCCAGAACCGCACGGAGCTCGGACGGTGCGGGTATTACGCACTCTACGCGATGCTCGGCAGCGTCGCAATTGCGAAAAACCTCCTGCGTCCGGCGCTCATCATTCGAGGCTCTACCGCGGTCTGCAGGCCGAGAATCGCGACGAAGCACCCGGACAACCAGAAGTCCGTGCTGTCGGTCAACCCCCAGATGTACAACCAGTTCGTCAAGACCAGCCTGTAGTGTTTTCACGTAAAAAGCCCCGCAACCGGGGCTTTTTACGTCATAAGGCTTTTATCCCGCCTTGTTTCCTTATTCCTCCGGGGATACATTCCCGGAGTCTTTCATCTCCTCAGAGCGGTCATCCTGCTCCGCGAGGAGCTCATCCAGCAGCTCATAGATCTCTTCCCGCCCGGCCTTCGACAGCCCGGACCAGGCGATGACCTTCATGCGCTTCTCTTCGCCCGAACCGGGCGGAAGCACACCGCTCTTCTCCGCCAGGGTGCTTCTAAGGAGCTTCTGCTGCCCCGCAAGCTGCGAGCGCTTGATCTTGTCCGCCTTCGTCGCAACGATTACAGGGGTGAATCCCGCTTTCAGTATCCAGTCATACATCAGCACATCATTGGCTGACGGCTCGTGCCGGATGTCCAGCAGCAGGAAAACCGCCTTCAGGGCTCTGCTCTTCTTCAGATAGCGCTCGATCATCCTGCCCCATTGTTCCTTCACCTCCACGGAGGCGTTGGTGTAGCCGTATCCGGGCAGATCCACGAGGTAGAACTCATCATTTACATTATAGAAATTGATAGTCTGCGTCTTCCCGGGCTGCGCGCTGGTACGCGCGTAGTTCTTCCGGTTCATGATACCGTTGATCAGCGTGGATTTTCCCACGTTGCTCTTTCCCGCGAACGCGAACTCCGGCATGTCATGCTCGGGAAGCCTGCTCGTCACTCCGCAGACCGTCTCCAAATTTACTGATCTGATTACCATCCTGCCGCTCCTTAGGGCGCTCACCGGCATGCTGCTCAGGAACTGGCCCGGGAGAGCTGTCTCCTGTCTTACGCGACAGGCCTGCTCTCCTCCCGGTTCTCTTCACCCTTTCGGATGATCCTCGGCTTCTCGGTGCCATCCACCGCCGCCTTGGTAATCACGCATTTTGTAATGGTGTCATCGGAAGGGATGGTGTACATCACGTCCATCATGACCTTTTCCATGATGGAGCGCAGTCCCCTCGCGCCGGTCTGGCGGTTCATCGCGAGTTCCGCTATAGCCTCTACCGCGTCGTCGTCGAAATCCAGATCGACATGGTCGTAGGAGAACAGCTTGCGGTACTGCTTGATCAGTGCATTCTTCGGCTCGCGGATGATGCGGATCAGCGCTTCCTTGTCCAGCCCGTCAAGGGAGATGGTCACGGGCACACGGCCGATAAACTCGGGAATCAGACCGAACTTGACCAGATCCTGGGGCAGGACGTCCTTAAGCAGCGCGCCTGTCGTCTTCTCCTGCTTCTCGTTGACATCCGCGGCAAATCCGATGGAGCGGTGATCGAGCCTGGCGCCGATGATCTTGTCCAGGCCGTCGAAAGCACCGCCGCACAGGAAAAGGATGTTGGAGGTATCAATCTGGATCAGTTCCTGGTGCGGATGCTTGCGTCCGCCCTGGGGAGGAACAGATGCTTCCGTGCCCTCAATGATCTTCAACAGTGCCTGCTGGACGCCCTCACCGGAAACATCCCGGGTAATCGAGACATTCTCGCCCTTCTTGGCGATCTTGTCGATCTCATCGATATAGATAATTCCCAGCTGAGCCCGCTCAATATTGTAATCCGCCGCCTGAATCAGTTTCAGCAGGATATTCTCCACATCCTCGCCGACGTACCCTGCTTCGGTGAGCGTTGTCGCATCCGCGATCGCGAAAGGAACGCCGATGATTTTCGCAAGCGTCTGGGCGAGATACGTTTTGCCCGAGCCTGTGGGACCGAGCATGAGAATGTTGCTCTTCTGGAGCTCCACGTCGTCCTGGCCGTCGTTTCCCGCAAGCACTCTCTTGTAGTGGTTGTAGACCGCCACGGAGAGCACCTTCTTTGCCTCATCCTGTCCGATGACATACTCATCGAGGAAGCGGCGGATTTCCTCCGGCTTTAACAGCTTGATATCCCCGAGGACGCTCTCCGGGCTCTCCTCGTCCCCCTGAAGGTCCTCGTTGATGATGTCATTGCAGATCGCGACGCAGTCCTCGCAGATGTAGACATTATCCGGGCCTGCGATAAGTTTTCCCACCTGGCGCTCCGTGCGTCCGCAGAACGAACACCTGGGCGGTCCGGGTTCCATTTTCTTCGTGTCTGACATAACTCCCCTTTATACTTCTGTAAAACCCACAGGCCCCGCCTGCAGCAGCCGACAAGACTGCTGCCGTGCGGAGCCTGAAATGCTGTCCGGTCCGGTTATTGCGCGGCGATCTCCTTGCGCGTTGTGTAGATGCGGTCAATGATGCCGTACTCGAGCGCCTCCTCGGCGGTCATCCAGTTGTCCCTGTCGGTGTCGCGCACGATCTCCTCGTAGCTGCGCCCGGTATTCTCCGAAAGAATGCGGTTCATCTTGTCCTTGATTCGTGCCATGTGCGCCGCCTGGATGGCGATGTCGCTTGCCTGGCCCTGCGTCCCGCCCAGAGGCTGATGAATCAGGATCTCCGAATTCGGAAGGGAGAAGCGCTTGCCCTTTGTTCCGCCCGCCAGCAGGAACGCCCCCATGCTCGCGGCCATCCCGACACAGATAGTGGACACATCACATTTCACGAAATGCATCGTGTCATAAATCGCCATGCCCGCGGAAATCGACCCGCCGGGGCTGTTGATGTAGAACTGGATGTCCTTCTCCGGATCCTCCCCCTCAAGGAAGAGCATCTGGGCAACGACCAGCTCCGCGGTTGTGTCGTTTACCTCGTCGCCGAGGAAAACGATCCGCTCCTTGAGCAGTCTGGAAAAAATGTCATAGGAGCGCTCGCCGTTTCCGGTCTGCTCCACAACATAAGGAATATATGCTGCCATGTATTACTCCTTTATCGCGCGGATTCTCAGTCCTCGCTCTTCTTTGCGGCGGCCTTCTTCTCGACGGAGGCATCCACAACAAAGGTCACTGCCTTCTGGACAGCCAGATCCTCCATTGTCTGCTTCTTTCCGGACTCGCCGAGAATCTCCTTCACGCGGTCGGCCTCCATCTGGTACTGCTCAGCCATGCGCTGGATTTCCGCATCAAAGTCCTCTTCTGTCGCGGTGATATTCTCCGCCTTGACGATCTCCTCCATCACGAGGCGGGTCTTGATGCGGTTAACCGCGGTGGGCCGCATGCTCTCGAGCATCTGCTCCTCACTGCCGCCGGTATACTGGAGGTACTGGCTGAGCTGCATGCCCTGCATTCTGAGCTGCTGCTCGAACTCGCTTACCATCTGGCGCTGCTGGGTCTCGATCATGGGCTCGGGGAGCTCTATCGCCGCATCCTCGACGATCGCCTTCACTACGGCGTCCTCCCTTGCAGACTTCGCCTCCTTCTCCTTGCGGGCGGTGATCTCCTTCTTCACATCCGCGCGGTATTCCTCCACAGTGTCAAACTCGGAGATGTCGCTGACAAAGTCCGCATTGAATTCGGGAAGTATCTTCTCGCGGATCTTCTTGACGGTGCATTTGAAGACGGCGGGTTTGCCGGCGAGCTCAGCGGCCTGGTAGTTCTCGGGGAAGGTAACGTTGACCTCCTTCTCCACACCGATCTCCGCTCCGACCAGCTGCTCCTCGAAGCCGGGGATGAACGAACCGGAACCGATGGTCAGCGGGTAATCCGTGCCCTTGCCGCCCTCGAAGGCGGCGCCGTCAACGAATCCCTCGAAATCAAGCGTAGTGATATCGCCGTCCTTCACCGGACGGTCAGTCACTTCTTCCATGCGGGAGTTGCGCTCACGCACGTTCTCGATCTCCTTGTCGATCTCCTCTTCGGTGACTTCGATATCCGTCTTCTCCACCTCGACGCCCTTGTACTTGCCAAGGCTCACCGGCGGCTTCAGCGCGACCTTCGCGCGGTAGATGAATTCCTTGTCTCTGCCGATCTGCTCCACGGAAATCTCCGGGCTGGATACAATCGACTCCCCGCAGGCCTCCGCCTCTTCGGGGTAGGTGCTGTTGATCAGGTCATCCGCAGCGTCATTATAGAAAACCGCCTCGCCGTAGAGCTTCTCCACCATACTGAGCGGAACCTTGCCCTTGCGGAAGCCGGGAATGGAAATCTTACCCTTCTGCTTCTCATATGCACGCTTAATCGCGCTGTTGAATTCCTCCGCGGACACGGTGATGACAAGATCCGCCATACTGCCTTCGAGTTTCTCGACCTTAACGCTCATTGTATTTCTCCAATCTGTTTCTCCAAATATAAAAGATGCCTTATTCGGCGCCGGACATACTGAGATAGTATATCATAAAACTGCCGTTTTAGTACAGACAGGCGCACAGATGATATATTACCGCAACCTTTGCCCCGGCGCAACGATAAGGCTTTTTCTTTCGAATTTATTTATTATTCGGCTCTTCCGGGATTTCCCGGCGGCTGTCCCCGGAAACCCGTCTTTACTTACGGCTTCTCCTCCTTCTTCATCCGCTCCCGGATAAGAAATATGCCCATCGCCGCTCCGAGCGCGAAAAGCGCGATCATCCATGGCCTGGAAAGCGCGTCGGAGAGCCCCATG
>OMSM01000494.1 GCA_900313745.1 uncultured Lachnospiraceae bacterium | reverse complement strand
GCCGCAAATGATTTCCTTTTCATACTGTTTATCCTTTCCGCCCGGCTGTAAAAGGCCTGTACCTTTTTCCGGGCCCGTACGGGCATTACCGCACCGGGAAGCACAGGGAACTCCTGTCCGGTGCGTTACCCATTAGGACGAAGAAGCCGGCGCCGTTATAACAGGCTCTCCACCGTGAGGAACAGGTCCCCCGCCTCCTTTATCTTCTCCTCGCTTCCGACCACGCAGATAACTCCGTCATCGAGGAAGGCCCTGGCCGGTCCCTCCAGCGCTCGTATATCCGCCGCCGTGCACTTAAGCGCCTCCGTCCGCTCCTTCCTTATCATCTCCATTGTGCGGTCACCGAGATAACAGGAAAGACCGTATTTGCCCTGCATCGCCGGGGTCATCGGCTGGTCAAGCCCTCCCGCGGCGCCGAGAATATACTGCCCCATCTCCTGCTCATCCGCGTCGAAGGTCCTGAGATAATCCGGCACGCTCCTAAAGCACTCCAGTGTGCGCTTAAGGTGCGGATCTCTGTACGAGACGAAATTCGCCGTTCCGTCGGCGTTCATTCCTCCCATGCATCCGTAGGCACCGCCCTGGACACGCACCATGTTGTAGAGGTAGTCGTAGCCCATGATCGCGCGCATCACCCGGTATGTCCCGTCCAGGTTAAATCCCGCTTTCCGGAAATCCCCGGCGGCGCAGACGTACTGTACCTGTCCCGCAGTAACAAGGCCCTCGTTTTTCACTGTCGGCTTCACCCGGATGGGATCCCCTGAGGGCTCTGCTTCCGGAAGCCGGTTTATAAACTGCTCCACATAAGGCGTGACGCCGGCCATATCCTCCATGGGTGAAGTGACGTCCACAAGCTTAAGGCTCTTTTCCGTAAACAGCACCCGGTTCAGCTCCTTCAGCTTTCCTGCGGTCCTGTCCATCTCCCCGTCACTGAAGGAGACCATCTCCTTTATCTTCCGGTAGGCCTCGAGCCCGCCCAGGAGCTCCGCTCTCAGCGCGGGTTCCGATATATAGGACTGGGCTCGCATGGACGCGGTCACATGCCCCGCTGAGACCATATCGGAGCGCATCGCGGAATACTCCTCCGCGATCAGTTCCCTAAGGCGCTCCCTGTCATCGAAACGGGTACGGAAAAGAATCTCCTCGAGGAGCCCAAAAGCCTCGGGGACGTTCTCCTTAAGAACCTTGACCGCGATTTCCAGGTAACTGTGATACTCCTCCGGCCGGGCATAGCTTCCGCGCACCGAGGTCACGGCGTTCACCCCGCCGGTCAGGATGCTCACTTTCCGGTTGAGTGCCGCATAGCTGTAATTCTCCGTGTCCATCACGCCGAAGACCGCCTTATACAGCACAAGCAGCCGGTACATCTCCTCCGTGAGGCTGTCAATGTCGAACAGCATCGTAATGTAGACGATACCCCCGGTAAACACCGGGTGAACAAGCAGCGTCTTTCCCGCTGCCTTCGCCTCGACATTGAAGAAGGGCTGCGGCTCGGGGGAGATATCCCCCACGGTAAGGAGCGGGATGGAATTCAGCGCTTCCGGGCTGTCCTCCGTATTCTGCCACCGGAGGAGATCCTCGTATTCCTCCTTTATCTCCTTCCTCTCCTCCGCGCCAAGTGCTCCGGCGAAGGCGCTGACCTTCTCCGCAAGCTCCGCGTCGCGCTTCTCCTGAAGCCCCTTCTCGGGGATCAGCCGGACAAAACTCTTGTGAGGATTGTCGATGAAGAACTTCCTCAGGATCTCCTCAAAATACCCTGTACCTATCTTCTGCCTCATCACGCCGTAGATCGGAGCGTCATTCAGTTTCTTCCAGGGATTGTCATCGTCGTAGAGCCAGGAATCCATAGAAGACAGCCCGTAAATCAGTCCCCGAGGATAGGATCCGAAATCCGCCTCCCTGTACCGGAACTCATGGCTCCCGATTGCCGCGAGAAGCGCCTCATCCTCGAAGCCCTCCTCCGCGATTTTCCTGAGTGTGTCCTCCACGAGTGCGATGAATTCCTCCTCCCTGTCCCCGTCGGTATACCGCGCGACGAAGGACCAGAACGGCTGCCTTACGCTTCCGTTCTCATAAAGGCTCGAGACGTCCATCCCAAGCCCCGCCTTTACGATGCGCTCCTTGAGCGGGGCTCCCTGGGCGTCGCACAGCGCGTAATCGATAAGCCTTACCGCGACATCCGTCTCCTCGTCCATCTTTCCGGGGATAACCAGGTTGTAGGAGAGCCATGCCTTATTCTCGGTCTCATCCTCCGGAAGCACGGAATACTTCTCGGTCAACCGGACGGGCTCACTGAACGCGGACTGCAGCGGAATCTCCGAGTCCGGATCCGTCCTTTCATAATCGGAGAGGTATTCCCTGTCAAGGAAGTCAAGCCGCTCCTCCATGTCCGCATCGCCGTAGAGGAAGATATAGCTGTTCGAGGGGTGGTAATACCTGCGGTGAAATTCCAGGTAGGCCTCATAGGTGAGGTCCGGGATGGCCGCGGGATCCCCGCCGGATTCGTGACGGTACGGGGTATCCGGGAAAAGAGAAGAGAACACGCGGCTGTCCATGACATCGTCAGGTGAGGACATCACTCCCCTCATCTCATTGTAGACGACGCCGTTGATCTTAAGGGAAAAACTCTCCCCTGCGGCACTTTCCTCTTCCCCGCCTTCTTCCTCGTCCGGCTCATAATGCCATCCTTCCTGCTCGAAGATATGGCGGTTATGATAAATATTCGGGTGAAATACCGCGTCGAGATATACATGCATCAGATTCCGGAAGCCCGCGTCATTCAGGCTCGCCACCGGATAGATTGTCTTGTCCGGATAGGTCATCGCGTTGATGAAAGTGGAGAGATCCCCCTTCGCAAGTGCCATGAAGGGGTCCTTCGCCGGGAATGCCTCGGATCCGCAAAGCACGGTGTGCTCGATGATGTGCGCGACGCCGGTGGAATCCTCCGGCGGAGTACGGAAGGCGATGAAGAAGACCTTGTTGCGGTCCGCGTTGGGCATGACCTGAACGCGGGCACCGCTCTTTATGTGGTTTAGAAGCAGTGCCTGCGAATTAATATCGGGGAGATAGGTCTCCCGGATCAGCTCATATGCGGAAGGAATAGTGAATGAAGACATGCCGCTCTCCTGAATGCTGTTAAACTTCGTTCTTTTATTGTATTGTCTGAACATCAGACCAGCTGTCCGCCTCCCCGGAAGGAATCCGGACAGCAACATATCAGAATATATCATACACTATCGCGATACCCTCTGTACAACGGAAATGGTTTGTGATAATATTACTGTTCCAGAGCAGGCTTCCTGCTCTCACCTCGGGATAGTCATGGTTTCGACAGGGGTCTTGAAGGTGGAGAAGCTATCCGACGCCGATCGTCAAACGGCAAAATTAAAAATAAACGCTAACGATAATTTAGCATACGCGGCCTGATGGCTGCCGTCGCCCGTCTGTCACCCACAGCAGGCGGATACGGCGTGATGAATGTGGGAAACGACACGGAGGGCGCTTCGACTCCGCGGGCGTATCAGGAGCTACCAACGTCTGAGGGCTGTCTGCCTCCCTCAGATACGCGGGAACGGGCTAACGCCGCATGACAGACTATGATAGTAGAAGTACACTGAATGGGTCTTTGGACGCGGGTTCGACTCCCGCCTATTCCAGAAACAAAGAGCTTTCTTCCGCAGGTTATTCCTGCCGGAAGAAAGCTCTTCTGTTATAGTATCCTGTCTTAAGTACCGCCGGGAAGGCAGATTAGTATTTCAGATTGACCTTGTAGTCTCTCTCCGCCTCCCTCGAGAGGTCCTTCTTCATGCGGTCCTCTCTCTTATCGTAGAGCTTCTTGCCTCTCGCCAGGCCGATCTCGAGTTTTGCGCGCCCGTTCTTGAAGTACACCGAAAGAGGCATGATCGTATATCCCTTGAGTGCACTCTGCCCCGCGAGCTTCATAATTTCTCTCTTGTGGAGGAGCAGTTTTCTCACCCTGAGCGGATCCTTGTTCATGATATTTCCGTGCTCATAGGGGCTGATGTTCATTCCCTCGATAAATGCCTCCCCGTGGTCTATGGACACATAAGCCTCACGGATGCTGCACTTGCCCTGGCGAAGTGACTTCACCTCCGTGCCGAAGAGCTCGATTCCGCACTCATATTTTTCCTCGATAAAATAATCGTGGAAGGCCTTCTTGTTGTTGGCCACCTGCTTTACAGGCCCGCGTTCCGCCATAATTCTCCTTCTTTCCGGAACCGGCGGCGACCGGAACCGTTTTCCCGGTCCGCCGGATAAGCTTTTCCCATGCGAAAGGGCGCCCTCATGAGGACGCCCTTAAAATCCAGCCACGGCACTTACGCTCGAGACGTTTTCCGCAAAGCCGGAAAATCAGAAAACGTTCAGATTAAGAATCAGCGCAAGTACGATAAATGCCACCGCCAGTCCTGTTGAGATCTTGCGGAGCATTCCCTCCATGGAACGTCCTTTGTTCTTGCCCCAGTAGGTCTCCGCGGCACCGCTGATGGCACCGAGCCCCTGCGCCTTGCCCTCCTGCATGAGAACTACGACGACCAGTGCAATACTGACAAGAATCATGATGATGGTAAGCAGCCAACGTAAAACGCCCATGTTTCGCCTCATTTCACGCATTTCTCCGGCTCTTCCATCCCTTGCCGGAAAAACGCTCCAGATTATTTTCTGCCAGATGCGGCGGAAGCACCTCTGCCGCATGAACGCTAGATATCATAACACAGCCGTTTCCCGTTGACAAGCAGTTTCCGTTCCACATCTTTCAGAGGATTTCCGCCTCCCGCCTGTCATGAATCCAGAGCCGTGTCCTCCTTAACGAATTCCGGAACCTTGCCGCTGATCAGGGAGACGTAAATCGTCTTTATGCCGTACTCCCGGTATCCGTAGCTGCTCTTTTCCCAATCCGACCTGGAATTCCGGTAAAGCTCCGTTCCTTCCGCCACCTCCAGCATGACGTCATAATTACGGTCAAATTCCCGCGCATCCCACGGACAGCGCCTGGTATCGAACGCGCAGGCTTCAAGGACAGCCGCAATCTTCTCCGGTTCACGGTATTCCGCCGTCTTCACTGTCATTAGGTCCGCCCCGGGTTCATCGAACGCCGCGGCCATCTCCCTCTCCCTTAATTCATCATAATGGCTGTTCGTAATAACTACAGTTTCAATGTTTTCCGCGGAGAGCTTCGGAGGCAGATACAGGCCGTGATCCTTGAGGAACTGAAGCGACTCCCCATATTCCGCATAGACGGGATAGGACAGGAACACTGATCCGGAACTGGCGTTCAACCTGCGCTCGACAGTGAAATAACCCGCGACATCTCCGCCGGAAGCCAGTGTGTAATCATAGGACCGGAGGTCATTTCTGTAGGCCTCGATGAAGTCCTCATAATCCGCTTCATCCCCTGAAGCTGCTCCATAACCCACCTCAAAGGACATCCATCCCGGGGAAGTATTCTCAAGAATTGTGTCCTCATGTCCTGCCATGCTCATGTTCATCCGGTACTCGTCCGAACCGAGGATACGGTTCATTATCTTCTCATCGATATCCTCCGGAACGCTTACGCTTCGCTGCTTCACCCTGCCGTCCTTCATCCTGTACAGTACGGTAATCCGCCTGCTGTTGTCGGGATAGTACATGCCGGAGTTTATCTCCTCCTTAAGGCTCACCGTATAAGGCATTGCGGACTCAGCCAGCTCAATGACCGCCCCGATGTCTTCAAGGAACATATTGTCTCTCACAAACTCATCATATGAAACATCTCTTCCTGATCCGTCATAATAACTGCCGTCGATCTCCGGATAAGCGATCACTGCGGCACTCTCCACCTGGTCCGCCGCGGGGATGTAGCGGTCATATCCGAAAACATCGTTCTTGTACGCGGCAAAGATCAGTACGGAGAGAATTCCGGATAAGGCCAGGGTCCACGCGTTCCTGAACATACCGCGGAAGTTCTGCTGGTAAACGGATTCCGTGACAAGCCCGGCCGCCGCTGCCCCGAAGAGAATTCCGCAGACCATAATCACCGTAAGCGTTCTTCCGCCGGACCTTCCGTACTCAAAGAGCTCACTGAGAATGAGCCCGCAGAGCAGCGCGCCAAGCACGGAGACCATAACCTTCAGGATCACCCTGACTGCAGGGCTGATCACGCTCATCCCGGCGTGCTCATTCTTCCTGTACCGGTAGAGCCCCCAGGCAGTCATAAGGACTGCGGCAAAGACGGCGAAGGTGCAAAGATCACGGACAAACAAAGTATTTGCCGCGTCTCTTAAGTTTTGCACAGGACTGCTGTAAATGCCGCGGAAATAGGAAGGGTAGACCTCCTTATCGAGCATAAGATAGCTGAGATGATTGGCAAGCGGCGGAAGCTTCAGGCTGAGCACTCCCCTCTCCTCGCTCCAGGTCGCGAAAAACATCGGGCCGTAGCTGCTCATTATAAGGCATGCAGCAATCTCGTAGAGCAGGAAGATCAAGGTGAGGATAAACGCCACGACAAGATTGCCTGAGAGCATAACGGACAGAACCGTGACTGCCAGCACGGCGAGAAACAGCAGAATCAGCCTCGCGAAAGCATAGAGCGCAGAATAAAGAAGCGCGGTTTCCAGATAGCCCATTGCCGCGACGGCCGTGAAATACAGCCCAAGGCTCAACGCGCCGGGCAGCAGCATGATGAGGAGGCAGTTGATAAAGACGTCAAAAAACCTCACGGACCTGGACACCGGCTGGCTCTCATAGAAATCAATCTGAACCCGGCTGTCAAGCCATGCATACCCCGTAAGGCCCAGAAGAACGGCAAGCCCAACGACAGCAATCCAGGAAATGCCCCCGATACCGCCGAGTGCATCCAGGGTATGGAGGATGTTCTGCCTGGCACGCGCTGCACCGAGCCCGTAGCGCACAGCATTGTTTTCCCCCCTGGCGATGATCAGAATACCGGCGACGGGATAGTAAAGCAGGAAGAATACCGCCGAAAGTGCGGCAGGCCACAGCCTCCTTCTGGTGAGCTCCGCCTGTCTCGCCGCAAAACTTGTCCTCATGTAGTTTCTGGAATCAGTCGAGGATGAATTTCTTGACATCATATCCGGCGACCTCCGTCTCGCTGATAAAAACTTCCTCCAGGGTAAGCGGGAGAATTTCGAAAAACACAGGGCATGCACTGCGGAATTTCGCTTCCGTCTCCTCTCTGCCGCCCTTAAGTGTAATCGTATGCAGGCGGCCCCTTTTCTCATGGGTGAGGACATCGAGTTCCTTAAGAATTTCCTGCTCCTCTGCCTCCGATGAAAAAACGCACTGAACCTTGGAGGTATTCAGCTTCATGTTCTCGATATTCTCCGAAAGCAGCACCCCTCCTTTGTGGAGCAGGCCTACATGATCGCAGATATCCTCCAGTTCCCGCAGATTGTGGGAACTGATGACCGGGGTGAGCCCTCTTTCCGACATATTCGAGGCGAAAAGGCTCTTCACTCCCTGGCGCATCACCGGGTCCAGCCCGTCAAAGGTCTCATCGCAGAGCAGATACTTCGTCCCTGCGGAGATCCCGAGAAGGACAGAGAGCTGCTTCTTCATGCCCTTGGAATAGTGGCTGATCCTTCCCTGAGGATTAAGGCCGAAATCTCTTATCATCCTGTCAAATCCGGCACTGCTGAAGTGCCTGTAGATTCCCCGGTAGTAATCTCTCATGTCCTCCGCTGAGGCGTTGGGAAAGAAATACGGCTCATCCGGAATAAAAAAGACCTGCTCTTTGATCTCCGGGCTGTCATACACCGGGGTACCGTCGACGAGCACTTCTCCCCCGTCCGGGGCATAGACGCCGCAGATCATTCTCATCAGGGTGCTCTTCCCTGCGCCGTTGGTCCCGACAAGTCCGAATACCTCGCCGTCCTTTATTGTCAGTGAGACCTTGTTCACCGCGGTGACACGGTCAAATATCTTGGTCACTCCGATAGTCTCAATCATTGCTGTCCTCCAGTTCCGAGAGAATTTCCGAGCGGTCAAATCCCAGATCGGCGGCTTCCTTAAGCAGAGTTCCGATACTCCCGATGATCTCCCTCTTCATCAGTTCCCGGAGATCCCTGTCCCCGCTGACGAAATTGCCTCTTCCCTTGACCGTGTAAATATACCCCTGCCGCTCCAGCTCGGCGTAGGATTTCTGCACTGTATTGGGATTGGTGGAAAGATCCATTGCAAGCGAGCGCACGGACGGAAGCTGCTCGTCGGGAAGGAGAACTCCCTTCAGAATCAGCTTCTTCATTCCCTCCACAATCTGCTCGTAGATAGGGCGGCTGTCCCTGTAGTCCAGATTAATCATTGTCTGTCCTGATCCTGCGGTCATCGCGGTTCATTTTGCAAGGCACCCTGCCGTATGTTCCGCGGACGCTGCGGTTAGGTGTATTACTTGAACTAATACAGTTAATATACTATGGTTTGGTATGCATGTCAAACGAATACGGGCATGGCCCAATTGCTGACGCGCAAAAAGCCCCCTGCGGAGGATCACTCCGCAGGGGGCCGGTGTCTGATGTCTCAGGACACGCTGTACATGTGCCTCAGGATTATCCGGGAATATCAGTGGACAAGCAGTGATTTGCCGGTCATCTCGGCAGGCTGCTCCATTCCCATCATCTCAATAAGGGTGGGGACGATGTCCGCAAGCACGCCGTTCTCCCTGAGGCCTACGCCCTTGTCATAGTTGACAAGAATGAAGGGAACCGGATTGGTGGTATGCGCGGTATAAGGGGCCCCGGTCTCATAATCCACGAGCTTCTCGCAGTTGCCGTGGTCAGCGCAGATAAAGGCGGCTCCGCCTACCTTCTTCACGGCATCAATTGCCCTCCCGACGCACTCGTCGACGACCTCCACGGCCTTGATTGCCGCCTTCTCTACTCCGGTGTGGCCGACCATGTCCGGATTGGCAAAATTGCAGATCACCACGTCGTACTTCCCGCCCGTAATTGCTTCCACCAGCCGGTCGCAGACCTCGTACGCGCTCATCTGGGGCTTGAGGTCATAGGTCGCAACGTCCTTTGGAGAATTGACGAGGATGCGGTCTTCGCCCTCATTGGCCTTCTCCACTCCGCCGTTAAAGAAGAACGTGACATGGGCATATTTCTCGGTCTCGGCGATCCTTGCCTGCTTCATCCCGTGGGCAGCAAGATACTCGCCGAAGGTATTGGTCACCTCGATCTTCTTAAAAGCAACCTCTTTGTTCAGGATGAGAGGATCATAGTCCGCAAAGCAGACGTAGGTAGTCTTAATTCTCTCTCCGCGGTCGAACTTCGTGAACTCGTCATCGCAGAAGCAGTGGGTGATCTCCCTCGCGCGGTCGGGACGGAAATTGAAGAACACAATGGAATCGCCGTTCTTGATCGTCGCTGTAGGAGCGCCGTCCTTAAGAATAACGGTCGGACGGACGAACTCGTCGGTCTCGTCCTTGTCATAGGACTGGATGATCGCCTCGTGCGCGGAAGCTGCCGTCACGCCCTCGCCCTTCGTCAGTGCATTGTACGCGTACTCGATCCGGTCGTAGTTGTTGTCCCGGTCCATGGCGTAGTAGCGTCCGCTGATGGTGGCGATGCTGCCGACGCCGATCTTCTTCATCTCCTCCTCGAGCTGGTCGATATAATCCACACCGCTCTTCGGAGGCGTGTCGCGGCCGTCCAGGAAGCAGTGCACATATACCCTGTCAAGCCCGTTTCTCTTCGCCATCTCGATAAGCGCGTAAAGATGCGTGTTGTGGCTGTGCACGCCGCCGTCGGACAGGAGTCCGTAGAGATGAAGATCGGAATTGTTCTCTTTGCAGTTATTAATGGCGTCCAGAAGCTCTTTGTTCTCAAAGAACACGCCGTCCTGGATCTCCTTGGTGATCCTGGTGAGCTCCTGGTAGACGATGCGGCCGGCGCCCATATTGAGGTGACCGACCTCGGAGTTGCCCATCTGGCCGTCGGGGAGGCCGACCGCCATTCCGCTTGCATACCCCTTCACGAAAGGATAATCAGCCATAAGGCTGTCCATTACGGGGGTATTTGCCTCCGCGACAGCATTGTGCTCCGGGATATCGGAGAGGCCGTATCCGTCAAGAATCATCAGTACGATAGGTCTGTAGTTCATCCGTTCCTCCATTCAGAAATCGACTGCCGGCGGCATACAGAGATGCATCCCGGCAGATCCGGCTGGCTTAATCAGTGCCCGGACCGGCACCGCAGGTATTCTACACTATTTCTCCGCCGCATTCAATTCCGATCATGCCGGCAGCATCAAGCAGTGCCCTCTCCGCCGCAGCTTCCCTCACCTGAGGCCTGCTGCCCTCAAAGCGGTACTCCTTAACGCTTACCCTTCCGTTAAGGAAGACACCGATATAGACAAGGCCGACCGGCTTGCCCTCGGAAGCGTCCGGCCCGGCATTGCCTGTCGCCGAGACCGCGGCGTCCGCACCGGAGCGCTCCGCTGCGCCTGCGCACATCTCCGCCGCACATTCCCTGCTGACAGTCCCGTATTTCCGTATAGTCTCCCCGCTTACGCCGAGAGCACTCATCTTCATTTCCGGGCTGTAAGTGACAAACCCTCCCTCATACACTCCGGACACACCGGGCACCTCCCCCATTTTCGCGGCGATCAGGCCGCAGGTGAGGGACTCCGCCGTGGCGAAGGAAAGTTTGTTTACGGAAAGGAGATGGAATAGTTTTTCCGCCGCACCGCAGTCACTCAATTTTCAGCACCCCCTTGTTCTTAAGAAGATAATCGGCCAGGGACACAACGGTGAGAATCAGGGCGATCCACATCACGATGTCCGTGACAGCAGAGAGTGCGGGAAGGTTCAGGATCATCAGTATAACCATGATCATCTGGAAGACCGTCTTGATTTTGCCCCAGCGGCTTGCCGCGATCACGACCCCGTTGTCCGCGGCGATCAGCCGGAAGCCGCTTATGATGAATTCTCTTGAGATGATCACGATCACGATCCACGCGGGGATCCGGTCCAGGGCGACAAGACAGATCAACGCCGAGGAAACAAGCATCTTATCCGCGAGGGGATCCATGAACTTGCCGAAATCTGTAATAAGGTTATATTTTCTCGCGATCTTTCCGTCGAGCATATCCGTAAGGCTCGCCGCGATAAAGAGGACAAGCGCGACGATATTTCCGTACTTTCCCGCGGCAGGCAGCAGCATGAAAAGAACGAAAAAGGGAATCATCAGCACGCGAAGTACCGTAAGTTTATTGGGAAGATTCATCCCTGCCTCCACTTCATTTGTCCGTGACCAGTTTTCCCGTGAGGTCGTATTCCTTTGAGCCGGTGACCTTCACCCTCACAATTTCCCCGCTGACCAGCTCCCTGCCGGTCTCGATGAACATCAGTCCGTCGACGTCGGGAGCGTCCATATAGGTTCTCGCGACATATACCTCTTCGCCGGCGAGCTGTCCTTCAACCATTGCTTCGAGCACCCTGCCCTTCATCGCCCTTGCATTCTCAAAGGCAATCTCCTGCTGGATAAGCATGAGCTCCCTCTGCCGGCTTTTCTTCACAGAGGATTTTATCTGCGGCTTCATCGCGGCAGCGGGAGTGCCGGCTTCCCTGGAGTAGGTGAAAACGCCGAGCCGGTCAAAACGCATGCCGCGCACGAAATCGGCGAGAATCGCGTGATCCTCCTCCGTCTCCCCGGGGAAACCGGAAATCAGTGTTGTCCTGAGGGTAATATCCGGCATTGCTGCGCGCAGTTTTGCGATGCGCTCCGTAAGCTCCGCCCTGTTCGTGCGCCTCCCCATCGCCTTCAGCACTGC
>OMSM01000496.1 GCA_900313745.1 uncultured Lachnospiraceae bacterium | reverse complement strand
TAGAGGAGGGCTATTCCCTCCCCGCGCAGCTTTGTCCCTGCCTTGTTGAGCCGTTCCGCGAGGCTGCGGACGCTTCCGGCGTCAGAATAGTCGAAGCGGTACATCCCGGTGATGACAAGCCGGTCAGTGCCGAATTGCCGGGCTTCTTCCGCCGCGCCGGCGGGGTCGCTCTCCAGGCTTCCGAGATCGGTGTGAAGGCTTGCCACGGAGAGGCCGGTCTCGGCGAGCATTTCGCGCCAGGGGAGTTTTCCCCCGTTTCCCGTGGGCATCCCCGCCGCCCTGGTGAGCATGCGGACCGCGAGGGAGCTGGGATGGATCATGAAGCGGTTCAGCTCGATCCCGTCGTAGCCCGCCTCCTTAATCCGCCTTAATGCGCTGAGGGCACCGGCCTCGGATGAGGTCACGGTTCCCAGCATTATCTGCTGAACATATGTTTTCATCGATGAATCCCCTGTAAAACCCTGTTCAGCTGAAGGATGCTTTCCTCATCGGCGCCGGCCTGCTTCAGCAGGCTGATCATGGTCATGCGGCCGAGCATCTTCTGCAGTGCGGGGTTGTCTTTGACCGAGTCGGCGACGTCCCCGCGGGAGGCGGCACTCTTTGCCATCATTGCATCGATGACCGCCCCTGCTCTCGGATTGGAGCGGAGGACTTCCAGGGTGTCCTGCACGGAGAAACAGTCCGGATCGAGATCCGCGGAATCAAACCAGTTCGTGACCGCGGCGGCTGCCTTATTGAAGATATAGCTCTCATCCGGCTCTGACACGCGGCGCACGCACATGCTGTCGCTTACAGCCTGCTCCCTGGCGTCAGCATCCCCGGGGAATTCCTGCACGGAGCCGGACGGGAAGGCCTCCGCGCGGATGAGGTGCTCACCTGTAAGAGGGATGCGGAAGCGGAATACCGTCCGTCCCGTCTCCTCGCCTGCCTGCACCCCGTCCACGTAGAGACGCACGGTATTGAGGTTGGAGTAGACCTTGATCTCCGTGGTGTCCTCGGCGCGGTTCACATAGCGCTTTCCGCAGAGATGGACGAAGGGCGTTTTCCTGTTCCACGCAGCCTTGTAAAGATAGAAGGCATCCTTGCGGAGCGAGCGGTCAAAGGTGACGAGCCCCTTCTGGTTCTCGCCGTGCTTTCCGCCCTCGTCGCGGCCGTCCGCCGCGAAATCGAAGAGGTTCCAGACATGCGTCGCCCAGAGGTAGGGGCGCTCCTCAATCATCTTAAGCATATGCTCGTGATACAGCGCCTGGTATTCCTCCGTGTAGTCGCCCCGTTCGGGGACAGAGGAGTGGAAGGCGGGATTAGCGTCCGCGCCGTACTCCGAGAGGCCGATGACACGGTCCGGATGGGCCTCGTGGTACTCGTCGAAAAACTCGTCATTCTGCTCCAGCTCGCCCAGATACCAGCCGAAGTAGAGGTTGTAGCTGTTGATGTCCGGGATGTCCAGTATGGGGCTGTCGGTCTCCAGCATGAAGACGTCGGCCATGGTGGTCAGTCTCGTGCTGTCCATGTGGTGGCACAGGTCGTTCAGGAGACGGTGGTTTTCCAGGAGATCCCCGTCGACGGCACTGGCCGCGGTGATCTCGTTGGAAAGCCCCCAGACCGCGATGGAAGGGTGGTTATAGCACTGGGTGATGAGCTCGCGCATCTGGCTAAGGGTGTTCTCCCTGCCGCCCGGCATATGCATGGTGATATAGGGAATTTCCGCCCAGACGATGAGACCGTTTTCGTCGCAGAGATCGTAGAACTCCTGGGCATGCTGGTAGTGCGCGAGGCGGAGTGAGGTGGCGCCAAGCTCACGGATGATCTCCATGTCTGCAGCGTGGTCCTCCGCAAGGAGGGCATTGCCTTTGCCCTTCAGGTCCTGGTGGCGCGATACGCCGCGCAGCGGATAGCTCCTGCCGTTTAAGAAGAAGCCCTTCTGCGGGTCGACTTCAAATCTGCGGCAGCCGAAGCGGGCGGAAACTTCGTCGCCTCCGGGAAGCTTTGCCGATGCGGTGTAAAGGTAGGGGTCGTCCATGCCGTCCCAGAGGTGTACGTCCCGGATAAAGAAAGTCGCAGAACGCTCCGCCGTCCTGGTCTCCCCGTTGACCGTGATCTCGACAGAACCTGCGTTGTGCCAGGTCTCCACCGTGACCATCGCCGTGTGTGCTGCGAGGTCGACCTCGGGGGTGACCTTGATGCCGGGGGTGCCGTCCTTAAGAAGCTCGAAGTGCTCTGCGGGGACGGAGATCAGACGCACCTCGCGGTACAGGCCGCCGTAGAAGGTGAAGTCCGCTTTCTGCGGATATACCGTGGTATTGTCTTCGTTGTTCACGGAGACGGCCAGGATGTTCTTCTCCCCGAGTTTTCCGGTGAGTTCGGCGCGGAAGGCGGAAAAACCGCCCTCGTGGCGGACAAGTTTTGCCCCGTTGAGGTAGACTTCGGCGGTCATCGCCGCTCCGGCGAACTCGATAAAGAGGCACTCGCCGGATGTTTCCGCAGGGGTAAGCTCACGGATGTACCAGCATGTCCCGCGGTAATAGTCGTTGCCGCCGTCCTGGCCGTCTATGCTGTTCCAGGTGTGGGGGAGGGTTACGGACTCCCCTCCGTTGAGGTATTCCGGTGCGGTTTCCGGGGAGATGTCCCCGTGGACGAAGTGCCAGCCGTCCTTAAGCACAGTGATTTTTCTCATTGGTTTGTACTCCTTGACTGTTCAGATGATTATCAGAGGCTGTTCTGTGCCGCAGCTTTCCTGTCGGCGATCCGCCTCTGGACCTCGACCATCGCTGCCTTGTCCAGACGGCAGCTCTTCATAGCGAGCAGCGTGCAGATCCATCCGAGTATCGCGAGACCGTAGCGAAGGAACATGGTCATCCAGAACACACCTGCGGTGTTGGGATCACCGGGCTGGGGCATGGTGGATGTGTAGCCGATTAATGCGACGCATCCGGTTGCGATTGCCGCAGAGAAGGAGGAGACGATCTTGTCGATAAGGCTGTAGGTGCCGGAGACGACAGCAGGGATGTATTTGCCGCCGCGGTCCAGCTCATAGTCTATAATGTCCGCCATAAACGCGGTATTGGCGGTGGTGACGCACATGGCGAAGCCGTTGGTAACCAGTGTAAGCAGCACATAGAGGATCATGGTGACACCCATGGACGCGATGGACTCCGTCCCGGCGGTGACACGGGTAATGAAGAAGAATGCGATTATCGCGATGTTGGCAAAGATGCAGTTCCTGGTCCAGGTGACGATGGATTCCTTGTTGCCGTGCTTTCCGGCGTAGCGGGCGCCGATGACGGCGAAGAGGATGGAGGGCAGCATCCCGATCACGCTTAAGGTGGTCGCAAGGCCCATGTTGCCGATGAGGATTCCGCTGAGGAGCGTGCCGACTATCGAGGCGGAGGACGCCTGCTGGGCGACCTTGTCGGATGCCGCGGAGATGATGTAGCTCTGCAGAGGCTTGTTGTTCTTTAGTACCTCGGCCATATCCTTCACCTTGAGACGCTCGGTTTTCCCGATGCCGCGGAAGTTCTCGGGGCGGTCATACTCCGCAATGCCGAAGCAGACGGAGACGACTCCGAAGAAGGAGATCGCGACGCAGAGCCAGGTGACGACGTTCAGGAATTCCTGGTTGAAGCTTCCGCCGAAGGAGGGCATCAGTACGGTATAGACAACGATGTTCAGGGCCATGGGAACCATGTAGTTGAACACGGTCTGCCAGACGCCGACAGTGGGGCGCTGCTTCGGGTCATTGGTTAAGAGGGCGGGCAGGGTCTGGGCCGTCATGTTGACGATCGTGTAGCCCACGACATAGAGCATGTAGAAGCCAAGAAACGTCGCGATGCCGTGGCCCTTGCTGGAGAAGAAGTTGAACATGCAGAGGAGGCCGATGCTCTGCACCGCCCAGCCTGTGATCATCAGGGGGCGGACCTTGCCCCAGGGGGTGTTGACCCGGTCGTAGACAAATGCGAGGATGGGGTCGGTGATCGCGTCGAAAATGCGGGTGAAGGTGAGAAGACCGCCGACGACAAGGGTCGCGATGCCGTAACCGATGCTCGCGGAGTAGCTGGCAAGACCGATGAGGAAATAGACGGCCATGCCGTTGAAGGCGTTGAAGGCGACCAGAATGATCTGCCAAAGTTTTGCGCGGCGGTACTGGATGCCGTCGATTTCGCTCTGTGTGAGATGTTCCTTTGCCATGTTGTGCTCCTTTCCATATTTGCCCGGACAGGTCCCGCGGTCCGGTGACGGTTTATCTGTAACAATTGTAGGAAAACCGGCGATCCCGGGTAAATCCAATAATCAGTGCAAAGTTACAAAAATTCGGGTTATTATAGGAGTCAGGAAAAGCCGCCGGAGCTGTGTGCAGCTTCCCGGCAGAGAAGACATAACAGGAGAGGATAAGACATGGCACGGGAGAACGCACGGGGGGAAAGCAGCCTTCTGCTCCTGGAGTCCTGCATTCCGAGGGGAGAAAAATGCTATATCTGGTATTACTCCGCCGGAGGGGAGGAGATCTCCTCATCGTGTCCGGAGGAGGAGAGGAAGACGCTTGGCATGTCCTTCCGGATACTTGGGGGACTGGATAAAGCGCTTTCCTGCGTTCGGAACTCCGCGGCTCCCCGGATGATCGGGTCCCCTGCGGGCATGCAGTGGGCGGTGACCAGAGGTACCGGGAGGGACAGGGATCTCATCTGCGTCATCGGCCCGGTCTTCTACTCCCGTCCGGAGAAGCAGCAGCTGCGCCGGGCTGTTGATCCGTTTATCCATTCCGGGGAGAGCATGCAGTGGGCGGAGCAGCTTGCCGCGATGCTCCCCGAGCTTCCGGTGATCGCTTACGCGGTGTTCATCCGCTATGTCATCATGATCCACAATACGCTCACCGGGGAACATCTCGGGGTGTCGGATATCCTGCATCAGCCGGCTTCAAGGGAGGGAATTGGAGAGGGCAGCGGGATCAGCACCCGGGACAGAGGCCAGATATACCGTGCCGAGCAGGCACTGCTCGATATGGTTCGCAGGGGAGAGATCAATTATCAGCGCGTTCTGCAGGGCAGCGCCAGTCTGAGCGGGGGAGTTCCGATAAAGGGAAAGGATCCTCTGCGGCAGATGAAGACAAGCATCGTGGTTTTCACCACCCTGGTCAGCCGCGCGGCGATGGAGGGAGGGCTCTCCCCGGAGACCGCGTATGCCCTCGGGGACTCCTATATCCAGGCGGCGGAGGACTGTACGGATTCGGGAGAGCTCGCGGCGCTCTCCCTGTCCATGTACCATGATTTCATCTACCGCGTGCACTATGTGCGGTCGAACCCGAATTATTCGCACGAGATACAGAAGTGCTGCGACTTCATTGAGCTTAGCCTGGACCGGAAAATCCGCACATCGGAGCTCGCGTCGCTGGTGGGATATACGGATTATTATCTCACGGAGAAATTCAGGAAGGAGACCGGCATGTCGGTGGCGGGCTATATCCGGGAGAAAAAGGTGCAGCGCGCGAAGGTGCTGCTCGAGTCGACGAAGCTGGAGGTAAGGGAGATCGCGGAGGAACTGGCCTTCAATACGCCCAATTACTTCATCCAGAGCTTCCGGGAGATCACAGGGATGTCTCCCGCGCAGTACAGGAAAAGCAGGCGAAAAGAACAGGAAGTATAATTAGTTCCGGAAAAAGAGCGGAGTAAGCAGGTTTTGCAGGAGGGGGATGAGATGAGGTTACTGTTTGTGCGCTACGGTGAGCCGGATTATACCAACGACTGTCTCACACCGACGGGGAGAACTCAGGCGGAGGCAGCGGCGGTGAGGCTTGCGGGAGAAGGAATCACGGAGATTTATTCCTCGCCGAACGGGAGGGCGCGGGAGACGGCAGAATGTACTGCAGGGCTGCTTGGCCTTCCGGTCACGGTGCTGGACTACATGCACGAGATCAGTTGGGGAGGAGAGGACGTGCCGGATAAAGGCCATCCCTGGGGATTGAGCGACCGGATGATGGAGGAGGAAAACTTTGACTTCGGGCACAG
>OMSM01000498.1 GCA_900313745.1 uncultured Lachnospiraceae bacterium | reverse complement strand
CTGACTCTGCGCCTTGGCATCATCTCCTTCGCCATAGCCTCCGTCCTCGGGGTCGCCCTGGGGATCCTGAGCGCCGTGAAGCAGTACTCCTTCCTGGACACCGCACTGACGGTGTTCGCCGTGCTCTTCGCCTCGATTCCCTCGTTCTTCGTCGCGATACTTATGCTTCTTTATTTCGCCGTCAACAAGGGCCTCCTGCCCTCCTTCGGCATGAATGACGGAATCCGCTCCTACATTCTCCCGGTCACGACGATTGTGATCGGCTCTGTTCCGATCCTCAGCCGCATGACCCGCTCCGCCATGCTCGGCGCGCTGCAGCAGGACTTCATCCGCACCGCCAGGGCCAAGGGCGTTCCGGAGCGCTCGGTCATCTGGAAGCACGCGCTGAAGAACGCAAGTTTTCCGATCATCACCCTGCTGCTCTCCGGATTTGCCGGCGTGATCGGCGGATCAGTCATCGCCGAGAGCATCTTCTCGCTTCCCGGCATCGGCATGTACATGCTTGACGCCATCCACACCAAGAACGTTCCGGGCGTCATGACCTGCGCGCTGATCCTCTCGGCAGTTTACATGCTCGCAATGGTTCTTATGGATATCAGCTTCGCGCTGATCGATCCGAAGGTCAGAACGAGGTATCAGGCATGAGCAAAACCAACTCCGATAAAACTGTTTACGGGAACGTCAGAAGGCAGAACAGCGCTCCCACCCGGATGCGCGAGATTGCCCAGCGCTATATGCGCAACCGGGCGGCAATGCTTGGGCTTGTCCTTTTCGCGCTCCTTCTGTTCATCATCCTCTTCGCCGACCTGATCGTGCCGGCGTCCATGGTGACCTCCTACGACATGCACGCCAAATTCGCGCCTCCGGGTCCCGGTCATCCCTTCGGCACGGACAATCTCGGCAGGGACGTCTTCGCCCGGATCATCCACGGATCCCGGATCACTGTCGGCATCGGCGTGGGCTCCACCCTCGCGTCGCTCATCATCGGGGCTGCGATTGCCTCCGTGTGCGCGACATCAAAGAAGGCGGATTTCATCATCATGCGTATTGTGGACGTCGGCAACTGCGTCCCGTCCCTCCTGCTCGCGCTTGTGCTGCTCGCCATCCTCGGCGGCAGCATCGCGAACATGATGATCACGCTTACCATAGTCTCCGTTCCCGGGTTCATCGTCTCCATCCGCTCTGTCCTGCTTTCCGTCGTCGAGGAGGACTACGTCAGGGCATCGCGGCTCAACGGCACAGGATCCCTGAAGCTGATCCTGCGCCATATCCTCCCGAACGCGCTTGACCCTATCATCGTGTACGCGACGATGACGATCTCCAGCATGGTGCTTTCCGCGGCCGGGCTGTCCTTCATCGGAATGGGTGTGAGCCCGCCGTCCCCCGAGTGGGGCGCAATGCTGAACTTCGCGCAGTCCTACTACAAAACTGCGCCTTACCTGGCGATCTTTCCCGGTGTGGCGATCGCCCTCACCGCCCTGTCGATCAACCTGATCGGCGACGGCCTCCGGGATGCGCTTGATCCCAAATCGATCAAATAAGGGGAAGATAATGGCAGAGAAAGAACCGCTTCTTCAGGTACAGCACCTGTCGGTGGATTTCCGGATGGACCGGCGGACAATGCTGCACGCGGTCAGAAACGTATCATTTAATGTCTATCCCGGGGAAACTCTCGGAATACTGGGGGAAAGCGGATGCGGCAAGAGCGTGACCTGCATGTCCGTGCTGCGCCTGCTCTCCGCGAGAACCACAAGATACCCCCAGGGGAAGATTCTTTTTCACGGGGAGGATCTCCTCTCTCTCCCCGACAAAAGGATGAGGGAAATCCGGGGAGACAGGATCAGCATGATCTTCCAGGAGCCCATGACGTCGCTGAATCCGCTGTTCACCATCGGTGACCAGATGCTGGAGGCCCTGGCTGTTCACGACAGCCATATGGAGAAGGCCGATGCCTTAAGAAGCTGCAGGGAAGCCCTCGAGCGGGTGAACATCCCGAACGCGGAGCGCATCCTGCACTCCTATCCGTTCACGCTCTCCGGAGGAATGCTCCAGCGGGTCATGATCGCCATAGCGATACTGAACAGGCCCGAGCTTCTCATCGCGGACGAGCCCACGACGGCGCTCGACGTCACCATCCAGGCCCAGGTGCTTGACCTGATGAATGAGCTCAAAAGGGAGTATCAGACCTCCATCATTTTCGTCACCCACGACCTCGGCGTCATCGGCGAGATGGCCGACCGGGTCATGGTCATGTACGGCGGGCGGAAGTGCGAGGAGGGCCCGGCAAACGAGGTATTCGCCCACCCGGTCCACCCGTACACCATAGGCCTCATCTCCGCCTACCCGGATCCGGAGACGATCCGCGGCCGGCTTCCGGTAATCCCCGGCTCCGTGCCCGCACTGAAGGATATACCGGAGGGCTGCCCGTTCCAGAACCGCTGCGGCATCGCCCGGGACGGCTGCCGTTCCCTCTTCCCCGCAGAGGAAGAGGCCGGTCCGGATCACGTGGTCTGCTGCCACAAATGGAAGGAGGAAGCGGCCAATGGATGACGGAGCAAGGAAATTCTTTTCGGCGGACAACGACTATGTCCG
>OMSM01000502.1 GCA_900313745.1 uncultured Lachnospiraceae bacterium | reverse complement strand
GGCGCAACGATGAGGGAGCGCAACGGACAGGTCGGCGGCCACAGAGCGGGGGATGAGGAATGAGCGGAAAGTACGACGATATGCTTGATCTGCCGCACCACGTCTCCGAGAGACATCCCCGGATGAGCCGGAGCGCCAGGGCGGCGCAGTTCATGCCGTTTGCCTCGCTGAAGGGCTATGAGGACGAGGTGGAGGATACGGCGAGAACGAACGAGGAGAGCTACGAGCACCGCCCGGATGACGCGGACGAGATCCGGGCGGAGTATCTGGAGTCGGAGAGAATGAGGGAAGCCGGGCCGGAGATCAGGTAAGCCGGAAAACAATTTTCCCCCGGCAGATAGTACAGCGGACGACGCCCGGAAGCACATCTCCGATGAAGGGGGAATTGGAGGACTTCGAACGGAAGGACTCCCTGCTTACGGTGCGCCGGGCAGCAGGATCAAAGAGCACGATGTCCGCCGGCGCGCCTTCGGAAAGTGTGCCGGAGGGCAGACGGTAGAACAGGGCCGGGTTGACGGTGAGCCTGCGCAGAGCCTCCATAAGGGTAAGATATCCGGGCTCTACGAGGTTTTTCAGGGTGAGGGAGAGGGCCGTTTCCAGGCCGATCATCCCGCTCGGCGCCTGAGGGAAGGGTTTTTCCTTCTCAAAGGCGGCGTGCGGCGCATGGTCCGTGGCAATCAGGTCCAGGGTCCCGTCTGCGATGCCCTCGATGATGGCGAGCCGGTCGGCCTCGGTCCGCAGAGGGGGATTGACCTTCGCCAGAGTGCCTTTTTCCAGCACCGCGTCCTCCGTGAGGGAAAAATGCTGCGGCGTCGCCTCCGCGTGGAGGTTGGGATTGCGCTTCTTTCCCTCGCGGATAAGCTGCACGCTTTCCGCCGCGCTCACGTGCTGTATGCAGAGCGGAGCGCTTTCTTTTTCCGCAAGGGCGATGTCCCGCCTGACGAGACGGATTTCCGCCTCGCGGTCCGCTCCTTTTGAAGCTCCGAGAAAACGCACTGCCGCTTCAGAGCCGGCATTGACGCCGGCGCCATGTACATATTCCGGATCCTCCTCATGGAGAGAGACCGGAAGCCCGATGAGCGCGGCCCGGTGAAGGGCTTCCCGAAGAAGGCCTTCATCCATGACTGGCAGCCCGTCGTCGGTAAAGCCTGCGGCTCCGGCCCCGGCAAGAGCCTCGAAATCGGTGAGCTCTTTTCCCTTCATCCCCATGGTTACATTGGCGCAGGACAGCACGCGGACCGGGAGGGAAGAAGCGCGGGCAAGCACTGCCTTGAGCGTATCCGGATTATCCGGGGCAGGGCTAGTATTAGCCATCATAATGACCGTGGTATATCCGCCGGCCGCAGCCGCCGCTGCACCGGTGAAAATGTCCTCCTTGTGGGTGAATCCCGGATCCCTGAAGTGGGAGTGGGTGTCGATGAGCCCGGGAGCTGCAGCAAGCCCGGCCGCGTCGATGAGCGTGCCGTCTTCCCTCCGGGAGGTAAACGCCGGAGCTTCGCTGCCGCCGGAATGAAGGCGTATTTCTTTGATAATGCCGCCGTCAATCGTGATGTCGCCTAAGGAGTCCGTCCCGGAGGCGGGGTCGATGATGCGTGCGCTGGTAATCTTTATCATGAACTGTTCCTCGGAGTACTGCTGCGGGATTATGGCTGTCTGAATTGTACTTACTGCGGCGTGTCCTGTCCACAGCAGCGGATAGAACGGCTTAGAATTTGTTCAGAACCTGTGCGCAAGGGGAGAGTACGTCCTGCGGCGCAAATAATCCCAGGATTGTATACAAGACATACAGATGCTATACTGGATTGTATCAATTTCGGTACAATGAACAGGCTGCAGAGAGAGTGCCATGCCGCAGGGTGATTCGCAGATTACAGAGCAGCATGGCGGACATGCTTCCGCGGCTGCCAGGGTATCTATAAATGAATTCGGGAAGGACAGGCCATGATCCGGACTATTCTCATCGTTGTATTTGTCTTTTTCTTTCTCATCGCCGGGATCCCGGTCAACTGGGTGGTGACTCTGATCGGGAAGAAGAACCCGGAGAAGAAGGACAATATATCGCTCCGGTTCGTCCAGGGGGGATTCCGCATCGTGACCTTCCTCTCGGGAGTGAAGCTGTCCGTCTCGGGCCTGGAGAACATCCCGACGGACAGAGGTTCAGTCCTCATCGGCAATCACCGCAGCTACTTTGATATCGTCCTGCTTTTCCCGCTGATGCCGCGCCCTACCGGCTTTCTCGCCAAGGACAACCTGCTGAAGGTTCCGCTTCTCACGACATGGATGCGCAATATCCACTGTCTCTTCCTGAACCGCGCGGAGACCAGAGAGGGGATGAAAACCATCCTTGACGCGATTAATGAGGTCAAATCCGGAATCTCCCTGGTCATTTTCCCCGAGGGGACGAGGGAAAAGACGGAGGGGGAGGTCGCAGCGTTCCACGCGGGCAGCTTCAAGGTTGCGACGAAGGCCGGCGCTCCTGTCGTCCCGGTCTGCCTCACCCACACCGGCCAGGTACTCGAGGACCACTGGCCGAAGACCCGCCCGGTAAACGTGAAGATCATCTTCGGCGAGCCGGTGGAAACGGCGGGGATGAGCCGGGAGGAGCACGTGAAGCTGCCGGAGAGAATCCGCGGCTGGATCAGTGAGACCTATAAGGAAAACGCCTGAGGAAAACATGAAATCAGTATTTGACGCAGAGATTATCGGAACGGAGTGCCTCACCCCCGGGATCTTCAGCACATGGCTGAGCTGCCCCGGCGCGGATTTTGCGGAAGTGAAGCCGGGACAGTTCGTCGGCGTCTTCCCGAACGACCCGTCAGCCCTTCTGCCAAGGCCCATCTCCCTTTGCGAGACGGACGCGGAGAAGAAGACGGTCCGCCTGGTGTACCGTACGGCAGGGAAAGGCACGGCCGAGCTCTCCGGGGCTCTTCCGGGGCAGAGCTTCCGCGTGCTCGGGTTTCTCGGCAACGGATACCGGACGGACGCGCTGAGGGGAAAGCACGCGGTGCTTTTCGGCGGAGGCATAGGCATTCCGCCCATGCTTGAGCTTGCGAAGGAATTAAGAAAGGCCGGAGAAGGCAGGATCACCGCGGTGCTCGGCTACCGCGGCGCCGAAAGCCTCTTCCTTGATGAAGAGTTCGGGAAATACTGTGACGAGGTGATCATCAGTACGGATGACGGAAGCACCGGGATACACGGAACGGTGATCGACGCGGCAGAACTTTCGGAGCTGCGTCCGGATGTGGTGTGCGCCTGCGGGCCCATGCCCATGCTTAGGGGAATTAAGGCCTATGCCGCCCGTCTTGGCGTGCAGGCATTCCTCTCCCTGGAGGAGCGGATGGCCTGCGGCGTGGGTGTGTGCCTGGGATGCGTCTGCCGCACCGCACATAAGGATGCGCACTCCAACGTGAATAATGCCAGGATCTGCACCGAGGGGCCGGTGTTTGACGCCGCGGAGGTGGAAATATGATGACCAGTGATCAATCCCGGCCTTCCCTTAAGGTCAGCATCGCCGGAGTCGTCCTGAAAAATCCGGTCATGACGGCTTCCGGAACTTTCGGTTCCGGAATGGAATACAGCGAATTCACGGATCTTTCCCGCCTTGGCGCCGTGGTGACCAAAGGGGTTTCCAGGGAGCCGTGGACGGGCAATCCGACACCCAGGGTGACGGAAACCGCCAGCGGAATGCTCAATGCCATCGGGCTGCAGAATCCCGGCGCGGAAGTTTTCATCAGGAGGGACCTTCCGTTCTTAAGGGAGCAGGACACCCGCGTGATCGTAAATGTCTGCGGGCACAGCGAGGAGGAGTATCTCGAGGCCGTCCGCTTCCTGAACGATGCGGAGGGCATCGATCTGTATGAGATCAACGTCTCCTGTCCCAACGTGAAGGAGGGCGGAATCGCCTTCGGCCAGGATCCGGAGAAGCTCTGCAGGATCACGGACAGGATAAGGCAGATAAGCGCGCATCCCATCATCATGAAGCTCTCGCCCAACGTCACGGACATCGCGGAGATGGCGAGGGCGGCGGAGGCGGGAGGCGCAGATGCGGTCTCCCTGATCAACACCCTGACGGGAATGCAGATCGACGTGGAGAGGAGGCGCTTCGTCCTTGCCAACCGCACGGGAGGGCTCTCCGGACCAGCGATCAAGCCGGTGGCGGTCCGCATGGTATATCAGGCGGCTCAGGCGGTCTCCGTGCCGGTGATCGGCATGGGAGGCATCGCGACGGCGGCGGACGCGGTCGAGTTCATGCTCGCCGGTGCCTCGGCGGTTGCCGTCGGGATGATGAATTTCCATAATCCGCACGTCACGGCGGAAATTGCGGAAGGAATCGAAAACTACCTCGTCCGGCACGGGATTGCGGATGTTAATGAGCTTGTCGGGGCGGTGACAGGATAGAACATGATTCGCGAAGCATATGCAAAAATCAACTTAAGCCTCGATATTACGGGGCAGCGGGATGACGGATACCACCTGGTCGACATGATCATGCAGACCGTGGAGCTCCATGACACGCTGGAGATCACCCGCACGGAAGGTGCGGAAAAAGACAGCTTCTCCGTTTCGCTGGAGCTTGTGCCGGATAAGCCCGGGGCGGTCCCCCCGGGGGACGACAACCTCGTGATCCGCGCGATCCGGCTGCTTGCGGACGAGTTTTCTCTTGCGGGGCAGTTCAGGGCAAAACTCACGAAGCGGATCCCTGTTGCGGCAGGCATGGCCGGGGGCAGCACGGACGCCGCCGCCGCGCTGATGCTTGTCCGGGATCTCTGCGGCCTTGCCTTAAGCAATGCTGATCTCTGCGAGAGGGGCGTGAAGCTCGGGGCGGATGTGCCTTACTGCATACTGGGCGGGACGATGAGGGCCCGGGGAATCGGGGAGATCCTCACGCCGCTTCCTTCCGCCGGGGGCATGGAGCTGGTGATTGTGAAGCCGGACATCGGCATTTCGACCCCGTGGTGCTACCGGGAATACGACCGGATGGCAGCTGAGCCCGGAATGTCCGGGATACGCCGCCCGGATACGGAGATGCTGACCGGGCTGCTTCGCGC
>OMSM01000503.1 GCA_900313745.1 uncultured Lachnospiraceae bacterium | reverse complement strand
TCCTTCCAGTTGTAATCCATGTAGAAAGAAGTGAGATAATACATCCTGTCCTTGATCTCCTGCTTCATGCAGGCGTACCTCGGAAGGATAACCCGGACATCGTAATACTCAGGATCAAGTTCCTTCGGCAGTGAGCCGACCACATCGGCAAGTCCGCCTGTCTTGATGAAGGGAACACATTCGGACGCAGCAAACAGTATCTTTCTCATCGTAACCTCCCTTACTTACATTAGCGCAAAACCTGCGCCGTTCATCGTTGAGGAATCCTCTCCGATATAAACTGTGAATTCTCCGGGCTCGCTCTTTCTCTTCCCGTCAATTCCGATGAACCTTAACATCTTTTCGCTGATTTCGAAGGTGACCTCCTCCGAAACGCCCGGCTCCAGCGTGATGCGCTTAAATCCCTTAAGCTCCCTCACCGGCCTTGCGACGGAGGAAACCTCATCCCGGATATACATCTGCACCACACACTCCCCCGCGCGGTCCCCTGTATTCGTGACCCGCACTCCCGCGGTGAGTTTCTCTCCTCCCCTGCGTTTCATCGATTTGCCGGAGAGCGAGACCTCCGAGAATGAAAAGCTGGTGTAGGAAAGGCCGAATCCGAAGGAATAGAGCGGGTCGTTGGGAATGTCCATGTACCTGGAGAGGTACTTCACATCCCGGTTGCTGTCCGTGACCGGCCTCCCTGTGGAAAACGATGCGTAGAACACCGGCACCTGCCCGACGCACCAGGGGAAGCTCATCGGAAGCTTTCCGGAAGGATTGTTCTTCCCCGTCAGCGTATTGACAATGGCATTGCCGCTCTCTGTCCCGGGGAACCAGACGACGAGCAGCGCCCCGGACAGGGCGGAAACCTCCCGCAGATCCAGGGGCCTTCCCGTGAACAGCACCGTGACGACATTGCGGTTCACCCCGCTCACCGCCCTTAGAAGCCTCGCCTGGACCGCAGGGATCTGAATATTCGCCCTGCTGGATGCCTCCCCGGTCATCAGCCTGTGCTCACCGATGCACATGACAACAGTGTCCGCTTCCCTTGCCGCCTCGACCGCTTCCGCGATAAGCTCCTCCTCCGTCCCGGAAGCGTCGGGGATATACGGGCCGTCGAATCCGGCAATGGGATCCTCCGCGTCCGCGAAAGCACTCCCCTCCGCAAAGCGGAGACTGAATTTCTTCATTTTTCTCTCCGCTGCCTGCCTTATCGTCACACATTTGGCGGGATCCGCGAGAATACTCCACGCGCCGCTTACCTCCCCGCTGTCCGTGAATGGCCCGATAAACGCGACCTTACCGCTCTTTTCGGGATCAAGCGGAAGCAATCCGCCCTCGTTCTTAAGAAGAACAAAGGATTCCTCCGCCGCTTTCCTCGCCTGCTTCCTGTGCTCGTCGCAAAGCAGGATTTCCTGCTCCGCATCCTCGTCAATCCCGCGGTAAGGATCCTCGAAAAGACCCAGCGCGTTCTTCAGCTTCAGAACCCGGAGTACAGCTTCATCCAGCTTCTTTACGGAAATAACGCCCTTTTTCACGAGCTCGGGAAGCCGGAACTGATAGATTCCGGTACACATGTCGATATCAATCCCGGCATCCATAGCCAGCCGGCAGGCTTCCCGGTCATCGGCCGCAACGCGGTGCTCCATAAGCTCCGCCATCGCCGCCCAGTCGGTAATGGATACGCCTTCGAATCCCCATTCTTCCCTAAGGAGTTCCTTAAACAACCAGCGGTTTGCCGTGGACGGAACCCTGTCCAGCGTATTGAAGCTGGTCATGACCATCTGGGCCCCGGCATCCACCGCAGCCTTGTAAGCAGGCAGATAGTCCTCCCGGAGAGTGCGGTCGGAGAGCTCCACCGCATTGTAATCCCGTCCGCCGAGCGGAGCTCCGTAACCCGCAAAATGCTTGATGCAGGCAGCTACGGAATCCCTCGCGAAAACTCCGGTTTTCCCGAAGTCCTGTCCCTGGTAACCCTTAACCATCGCCTTTGCGTTCTCGCTGTTCAGGTACGGATCCTCGCCCGTGGACTCCATGACCCGGCCCCACCGGGGATCCCTTACCGTATCAAGCATCGGGGAGAAGGTGACATGAAGGCCGCGGGCTGCCGCTTCTCT
>OMSM01000505.1 GCA_900313745.1 uncultured Lachnospiraceae bacterium | reverse complement strand
TTCCCGGAATCCTGGTATAAAAGCGGCCGTTGGCAAAGAGCGCGCTCCAGTCCGCCGGCGCGTTCCTCATCGCGGAAAGCACCTCCTCCGGAAAGAAGCTGTCGATATCAATATCAATCACAATGAGATAATCCGGCCTGATTCTGTCCGCGTACTCCATGTAGAGATTGCGGTAATAAGCCATCCTGCGGATTCTGGAAAGGTTCGTGCTCGTCCTGTCCCCGTCCGCGAAAAGGCCGTCCCTTGCGATGACGGCAACCCTGGCGTCCTGCTTCTGCCAGTCCTCGAGCTCCTCCTTGGTCCCGTCCGTACTGTCATTCTCCACGACGACAATACTGGCCTTTCCGAAATAGTCCGCGAGCTGAATTACTTTATCTCTGTTTGTCTTAAGCGCGTCCCGGCAGTTCCTCGCCATCAGCGCGATTACCGCACCGGATGCCTCCGTTCCGCTGCTTTCTTCCAGCATTCCCCACGTCATTCCGTCACGACGCCCTTCTGCAGCATGATATTGGCGTAAAGCGCCTTTTCTCCCGTCATGATAATACAGTAATTCTCCGATGCTTCACGGTAGAATTCAAATCTCTCGATCTGCCCTATCGCCTTTTTGCCTCTCGGATCGTGCTTTGCGACAATCTCCTCGTACTCCTTCCAGATCGGGGTCTCCACCGGATCTCCGGGCACGACCTCCATCAGGTTGACAGGGTGTTCCACATAAGTGTCGAGCGGCATCAGTGTAAGAATCGCGTCGAGAAGCTCCGGGACGCCGTGCCCGTCGGCCCTTATGACAATCGCGTTCTTTCCCACCGATTCCCCGGGAAAGTTCCCGTCGGCGATGACCAGCCGGTCCCCGTGCCCCATCTCGCACAAAGTCATTAACAGTTCAGGCGAAAGAATCGCCGGAATTCCCTTAAGCATAAGCTCTCCCTTTCTCTGCGGAGAACCGGAAAAAAACGGTGTCTCCGCATAAAGCTCTACGGCATCGGGTACTTTACCTTGTCCGTAACATTGATCTCTCTTCCTATCTGGACCTCGACGATCCGCAGCGCGGTATCCGCGATCACCGTGTGCTTTACGCCCGCCGGCATGCGCACCACATCCCCCGCGGCGACCCCGGACTCCTCTCCGTCCAGGATGACCCGCCCCGTGCCGGAGACGACGGTCCACACCTCATCCCTGTAGACGTGGCTGTGGTAATTCATCCCGTGTCCCGGATTAAGCGTGACCAGGATCGTGAGGCTGTCCTCCTGAATATCGATGATCCGGAAGCTCCCCCAGGATTTCTCCGCGAACATCACCCTGGTGTCCATGGCATCCACAAACGGCTTGATGTAACTGGACTCCCCCTTGTCGGAAACCAGGATACCCTCGGGACTCGCCGCGACGACGACATCCTTTAGCCCCATGCAGAGCACCGGAACGTTCAGCTCGTTGATCACGTGGACGTTCTCACAGTGCTCATTCATCACCGCCTCGCCGATATTCTCCGTCATCGCTTCGGTCAGGGTGTTCCAGGTCCCAAGATCCTTCCATGTGCCGGAGAAGCGGAGCACCTTGATGCTCTTCTCCTGCTCCGCGACGGCATAGTCAAAACTGATCCTGCGGACGTCGGAATACCTGGCGAACAGAGTATCATAATCCGGTGTGCCGAGAAGCTCCCCGGCGATTCCGGCGACGTAGGATATCCTGAATCCGAAAACTCCGCCGTTCCAGAGGGCCCCGCGGGCGATATACCCTGCGGCGGTCTCCTCGTCCGGCTTCTCCCTGAAGCTCAGGACCCGGCTTACCCTGTCCCTGGTCTCCGGCAGGATATAGCCGTATTTTGAGCTCGGATACGTCGGCTCCATTCCCATCAGGGCAAGATTCGCCCCTCCGTCTTCGATGATCCGGACCAGCTCCGGAAATGCGCGGAAATACGTCAGGTCCACATACGGATCCACCGGGCATACCACCACCGGCTCGTCCTCCGGAACCTTCCTTATATCTCTCAGATAGAGTGCGGCCAGGGCGATCGCCGGGAAGGTATCGCGGCGTGCGGGCTCCATGGATATGCCGACGGAATCGCCGATCTGGCTGTGAATCGTGGAAATCTGTGCCTTGGAAGTCGCGACCGTGATCTCCGCGGAGGGATCAACCTCCCGGAGCATGCGGTACATGCGCTGAAGCATGGATTCGTATCCGCCGTCTTCCGTGCGGAATATTTTGATGAACTGTTTGGACCGGATGTCGTTGGAAAGCGGCCAGAGCCGCTTCCCCGATCCGCCCGACAGCAGAATAATATTCATAATCAACCCTTGCCCGGAAATTAGTAATGTCTGCTGTAATTATACATTATCTCTTCCGAACTCACTATCGGAGCACGGAGACCGTTATATTCCCGCTTTGCAGGCCTGCCGGGC
>OMSM01000506.1 GCA_900313745.1 uncultured Lachnospiraceae bacterium | reverse complement strand
TAAGCGTGCGGTAAGCGTGCGGTAAGCGTGCGGACGTTCTGCCGCGCCGCGTTTTTGCCCGGCCGGAGGATTTTCTCAGTCTGCCGTTCCGATCAGTTTTGTCTTCCAGTTGGTCTCCTGGAGGAGGTTGTCGAGTTCCCGGATCTCCCTGGCCATGGCGTCCGCCTGCTTCTGGAGCTCCGCGGCCTTCACCAGCGACTTTACCCGGATCTCGGTGCCTCTTGCCCGGTACGTGCTCTGGCCCGCCGTTTCCACCGCCTCCTTGTACACCGAGAGCTTCAGTGTCAGCGCGTCCTTCCTGGCGATGATCTCGGTCAGCGTCCTGCCGCCGGCCTTCGTCCTGCCGTTGGTGCGGTTGATCGCCGCCATCAGCTCCTCCAGGCGCGCGACCGCCCCGTCCAGCTCGGCGATCAGCTCCTCCGGCTTCTCCGCCGGCTCCTCGCCCTCCTGAACCAGGATGTTGTTGGCGATCCTGCGCCTGAGTTCGGCGATTTTGCGGTTTAAATCCGCCCTCTCCTGCAATGCTTCCGCAAGCTTCATGGTCTGTCTCCGTTTCCTTTACGCTTTTCTGCCTTACTGCTTCCTTATGGCTTTCCGCGGCTCTCCGGCAGGCTTATCCTGCCCCGGACCGCGTCAGCGGTAAATGATCTCCGTGTTCTCGTTTCCCTCCGCGAAGGGCTTCTCCGGATCCTGCATGGCGTTCTCGAAATCGCAGGCCTCGAAGACCAGCTGTCCCCTTGCGCCATTGCTTTTAAAGGACGAGGTGTTAAGGAAGCCGCGGAACGAGCAGCGCGTGAAGGTCACGTCGCGCAGCGGCACCACCTCGTGCTGAGCCCACGCGCAGGGAAAATCGTACATGAAAAGCTGGTCGATACCCGCGAACTCGCAGTCCTCGATCTGCCAGTTCCGGCTCTCCTCCTGCTTCGGATCCGCCTTGTGGGAGTAGAAGAGGAAGGCGTAGATGGTGTTGTGCCGGCCCGAAACCCGGTGCATGTACTGTCCGGGCCCGTCAAAACTGCACCTCCTCACGAGCATGTTCACGGCGCCCATGCGCAGCGACTGGCAGCTGGTATTGAGCCTGCAGTCCTCCACCAGGAGGTTGCGGTTGTCATAGCCGGCGATGCAGTCGTCCCCGGTCAGAAAGACGCAGTCCCTGATCCGGATGTTCTCGCAGTGATGCACGTCGATGCCGTCGTGCCCCGCGAGAATCGTGATGCCGCGAATATCGATATTCGCACAGTCATCGATCTGATGAGCCCAGTTGGCGGAGTTTTCGACGCGATACCCCGAGAGCGTGACGTTCTCGCATCGCGTGATCCGTATGCCCATGGGTCCGCGGAAGCGCTCCTCGCCGTCAGGATCGCAGCAGTCGGAGCCGTCGATGACCGAGCCCTCGTCGCCGACAATCGCCACGTTCTGCGCGCCGTAGACCGTGATCAGCGCGTGGGTGTAGTACGGCGGCAGGTGCCAGAGCTCGATGTACTCCGGGTCGTCCACGTAGCCCAGCGTGGTGGGAAAGCCGAAATTGGTGTAATTCTTCAGATTCGTGCTCCCCTTGAGCCTCGCCCCGGATTTCAGGCGAAGCGTCATGCCGCCGTAGAGGTGGATGCTCCCGGTGAGCCAGGTTCCCTCGGGAATGACCACTTCCCCGCCGCCGGCATCCCGGCACGCGTCAATCGCGGCCTGAATGGCCCCGGTGCTGAGCGGGCCCTCGTCGGTAAGCTCGTCCGCTGCCGCCTCTTCCTGCGCCCACTGTCCGGCCCAGGCTTCGTAGATCTTCCGCGCTCTGTCCGGATCCACCGGCGCCTGAGGCTCGGAGGCCGGCCCTTCCGCCACAGGAACCGCGCCGTAGTCTCTGATGTCAAACTGCTGAATCATACTCTTCTCTCCCTGTTAAACTGTCTGCTTCCGCACGAAGATCTCCCCCGCGCAGGCGCCGAGACAAATGTTCGCTCCGCCTCCTGCGGCAGTAAACTCCGCCCCGCCGAGCAGTCCTCTGTACGCCCCGTCCGGGCAGCGCACCCAGAAGCCTGCTTCCGCTTCGTCATTATTCACCGCGACGATCGCCCCGCCCTGGTTTAAATCTCCCCGGCGGAATGCGTACTGCCGGTTGGTCAGAACAAGCTGCTCGTAATCGCCGCGGGCAAGCGCCGGAACCTCGTGATACGTGCGGATCAGCGCCGCCATGAAGGCAAGATACGGATTTGCCGCGCTCTCCAATCGCCCGCGTCCGGCAGGCGTCGCGTCTTCCTGCGTCCCACTATTTCCTCCGAGGAAATCCTCCAGCCTCAGCGCCGGCCTCAGCCCGTCGTCCGAGCCGTTCTCCTTGCGCCCCTCGATGCCGAATTCAGAGCCGTAATAAATGGAAGGTATGCCGGGCATGCCGAAGACAAGAACCTGCAGCGGAAACCAGTGCTGCCGGTTGTTCAGCATGTTGATGATCCTGTCCACGTCGTGATTGTCGCAGAAACGGTACAGCCGGTGCGGATCCGAGCCGTTCTGCATCGAGCGGTTCAGGGTGTGGGCGATCTCAAAATAATTATGGTCGTTGTGCCCGCTGTAGAGCCCCTTGCGCATGGCGTAATCCGTCACCGAGTGCAGCCTCGCGTCGTTCAGCCAGCGGGTGTACTCCCCGTGGATTACCTCGCCCATGAGCCAGAAATCCGGCTTCACCTCGTCCGCCACCGCGCGCAGCCCCTGCATAAAGCCAAAATCCAGCACGTCCGCGGCATCAAGCCTCAGCCCGTCGATATCAAATTCCCGCACCCAGAAGCGGACCGTGTCGTAAAGGTACTCCCGCACCTCCGGGTTCCAGACATTAAGCTTGACCAGAAGATTGTAGCCGCCCCAGTTGTCATAGGAGAAGCCGTCGTTGTACTCGTTGTTTCCCCAGAAATTGACGCCGCAGTACCAGTCCTTGTACCGCGAATTCTCCCGGTGTTCCTTCAGGTCGCGGAACGCGAAGAAGTCCCGGCCGGTGTGGTTGAACACCGCGTCCAGCACCACCCTGATGCCCAGCGAGTGGCACTCTCTGACAAAACTCGCGAGATCCCCGTTATCCCCCAGCCTCCGGTCGAGCCTGCGGTAATCCGCGGTGTCGTAGCCGTGGCTTCCCGACTCGAAGAGCGGCCCGATGTAGAGGGCCGTGATCCCCAGCTCCGCCAGGTAATGCGCCCAGGGAATAAGCTGGTTCAGCCGGTGCTCCGACAAAGTCGTACTATTATCTTCTTCGAATGAGGCCGTATTGCTGCCAGCGTCGTTTCTTCTAGATTCCTCTTCTCCATACTGTCCCGCGCCCGGATTTGTCTTCGGCGCGCCGGTCAGTCCCAGCGGATAAATATGATAGAATATGGCTTCATCATGCCATGCCATTGATTTCTCCCCTTATTCCTGTCTCTGTTTCTGTTCAGTTTCCTGTTTCCTGTTTCTGTTTCCTGTTTCTGATCTCTGCTTTCTGGTCCCGGCGGAGGGATTTGCCGTCTGGCCTGATTTCGGCCGCCTCCAGGCAGCCGCACTTGCTTCCCCTGGCGGAGGAATCTGCCATTTGGCTTGATTTCGGCCGCCTCCAGGCGGCCGTTCTTGCTTCCCCTGGCGGAGGGATTGGCCATTTGGCTTGATTTCGGCCGCCTCCAGGCGGCCGTACTTACTTCCACTGGCGGAGGAATCTGCCATTTGGCCTGATTTCGGCCGCCTCCAGGCGGCCGTTCCTGCTTCCTCTGGCGGAGGAATCTGCCATTTGGCTTGATTTCGGCCGCCTCCAGGCGGCCGTTCTTGCTTCCTCTGGCGGAGGAATTTGCCTTTCGGCCTGATTTCGGCCGCCTGAAGGCCGCCTGAATCCGCCACCGGGCCGCCAGACGACCGCCACCGGGCCGCCAGAGAAAGCCCGCCGATTTCCTCAAAACGTACAGACACAATTCTACTGCTGAATTATAATACATCTTATCAAATCATCCCCGAAAGTTTTGAGAAAAGGCGCTCACGCGCCGCCAGGAGGACATCTGTCATGACTACTGCCGAAATAACCCGCATCCTCGAAGCCTTTGTCGAATACGCCGCCTCCGAGGGCCTTACCCTCGAGAGCATCGCCGCGGCGAACGGCGATGAGGTGCTCTTCGAGCATCATTTCACCTACGACAAGCCCCGCAATATCTACTCCCACACCAAGAGCTACATGGCCACCGCCGTCGGCATCGCCATCGACGAGGGAAAACTCTCCCTGGACGACCGCCTGGCCGACGTCTTTCCGGAGAAGGTCCCGGCGGACGCCGATCCTCGCGTCCACGACATCCGGCTGCGCCATCTGCTCACCATGTCCAGCGGCTTCGACAGCGACTACCTCATGAACGCCCAGCGCCGCGCCGGCGTGGGCTTCCCGGACTACGTCGCCTTCATGTTAAGCCGCGAGATCAAGGTTGATCCCGGCAGCCGCTTCCGCTACTCCACCGCCGACTCCATCCTGGCCGGCCGCATGGTCGAGGAAGCCGTCGGCATGCGCCTTGGCGCCTACCTCTACGAGAAGCTTTTCTCCCGCATGGACATGCCCTTCCCGCTCTGGGAGAACGACCCCGAGGGCCATCCCATCGGCGGCGGCGGAATGCACCTGAAGCTCACCGACATGATGAAGCTCGGACAGCTCTATCTTAACAAGGGCACCTGGAAGGGCGAACGCATCGTCTCCGAGGCATGGGTGAACGAGGCCTCCCGCTCCCACATCGACAATGCCTCCTTCCTGGAGCACCCCGACATCTGGGTCTGCGGCTACGGCTACCAGTTCTGGATGCTTCCTCAGCCCGGCGCGTACCGCGCGGACGGCGCCTTCGGCCAGATCACCGCGGTGCTGCCCGAAGCATGCGGCGGCAAGGGCATCGTCGTCGCGATCCAGAATCCCGAGGACGGGGATTTCGAGCGCGTCAAGCAGGCTTTCAACGAGCGCGTACTGAACAGACTGTAAGCCGCCGGTGTCCGCGGTTTTATCCGCGCGGTCATCAGGCACAGGCACCCTTCCGCCGGCTCAGCTGCCGCCCATGCGCTGTGCCGGCGGAAGGCGCTCCTGATTCATTATCTAAGGAAAGACGAATATCTACATGGCATCATCCAGCAGAAAATACGAAATCGAC
>OMSM01000507.1 GCA_900313745.1 uncultured Lachnospiraceae bacterium | reverse complement strand
GGGCTCGCCGGCCAGGGTCGTGCGGGAGCTCACCGACGAGGAGGTGGCGAGGACCCAGCGCAACGCCGACGCGTACATCGAGGAGACTGCGGAGTATCAGTCCGGATGCCCGGTGTTCTATAAAGCGGCGCCGGAGGCCTGAAGGTCTGCAGTTTATCGGGAGGAGGCCGGCAGTGGGAATCACGGCGAAAGAGCTGGCGAAAATATTAAATCTCTCGGAAGCGACGGTCTCCGTAGCGCTCAATAATAAGCCCGGCGTCAGCACGGAGACCAGGCAGAGGATCCTCGAGGCGGCGGAGCAGTACGGCTACGACTTCACCAAGGTCAGCGGCCGGAAGAAGCTGAACGGCAGCATATACTTCGTGCTCTATCACCGGGACGGCGCGGTGATCGCGGACACGCCGTTCTTCAGCGAGCTGACCGACGGCGTGCGGGAGACCTGTGCGAGGGAGGGGCTTAAGCTGAACATCCGGTACCTGTACGCGGACGATTCCCTGAATGACCAGCTCGCAGCAATCCGTGACAGCGACTGCGCCGGGGTAATACTCCTCGCGACGGAGATGAAGGCGGAGGACTTCGCGCGTTTTGACGTGCTTCACATGCCCATCGTGCTTCTGGACGGGTACCTGAGGAACAGCCCGTATGACAGCATCGTAATCAACAATGCCCAGGGTGCGGGCCTTGCCGTGGATTACCTCGTGAAGCACAGGAGGACACAGCCCGGGTATCTCAGGTCCGCCTACGCCATCAGCAATTTCGACGAGCGGGCGGACGGATTCTACCAGGCGATCCGCGCCCACGGGATGTCCACGTCCAAGTCGCTGGTACACCGCCTCACGCCTTCCTCCGACGGCGCTTATGAGGATATGAAGGAGATCCTGGAGAGGGGGGAGGAGCCCGCCTCCTGCTATTTCGCCGACAACGACGTCATCGCCGCGGGTGCGATCAGGGCATTCAAGAGGGCAGGCTACAGGATCCCGGAGGATATCGCGATCGTCGGCTTCGACAACATGAGTATAGCGGGCTACATGGATCCGCCTCTTACGACGGTCAACGTGCCCAAGAAATACATGGCGGAGATGGCGGTAATGCGGCTTGTCTCACTGTTCGGCGCGGATCATTTCGTGCCGGTCAGGATGGAAGTTACAACGAACCTGGTGAAGCGCAGGTCCGTCTGAGAGAAATGCATCTGGGGGAAAACTTATGGACAGCAGGTATGTCATCGGAATCGATTTCGGCACGCTCTCGGGGAGAGCGGTGCTTGCAGATGCGGCAAACGGCAGAGTTCTCGCGGAATCCGCCATGGACTATCCCCATGGAGTGATCAGCACGGAGCTTTCGGGAAAGAAGCTGCCGAAGGACTTCGCGCTGGAGGACCCGGCGGATTATCTCGAGGTTCTGGAGAAGACCGTGTCCGCTGTGGTTAAGGAATCCGGGGTGCGGCCGGAGGAGGTAATCGGCCTCGGGCTGGACGTCACTTCGTGCACGCTGGTTCCGGTGGATGAAAACGGAACCCCGCTGTCGTTCCTTCCGGAGTTTTCGGACAATCCCCACGCCTATGTCAAGCTCTGGAAGCATCACGCCGCCCAGCCCTATGCGGACCGGCTTAAGGAGCTTCTTGAGAAGAACGACCCGGAGCGGCTTCACCGGTACGGCGACCATATTTCCTCGGAGTGGCTCTTTCCGAAGCTCGCGGAGATCGCGGAGAAGGCTCCCGAAATCTACGCCGCGGCGGACCGCTTCCTGGACATGCCTGATTTCCTGACGGCAAGCCTTACGGGTAATTTCACCGCCAGTGCCTGCGGGGCGGGATACAAGGGACTCTGGGACCCGGAGACCGGGTATCCGGACAGGGATCTTATCACTGCGCTCCATCCCGCACTGGACGGCGTGCTTGAGACAAAACTCCGCGCGCCCGTCGTTCCCCTCGGCTCCCGCGTGGGTTACCTCACCGGGGAGTGGGCGGCAAAACTCGGCCTCACCCGGAACACCGCCGTTGCCGCGGGCAACGTCGACGCCCATGTCTCCGTTCCGGGAGTCGGCATCGCTGAGTCCAATGCCCTGCTCATGATCATGGGAACCTCGACCTGCGCGATGCTGGTCAGCCCGGAGTGCAGTATGGTGAGCGGGATCTGCGGGGTAATACCGGACGGAATCCTTCCCGGGCAGTACGGCTATGAGGCCGGGCAGCCCTGTGTAGGCGACGCCCTCGGATGGTTCGTGAGGAATGCCGTGCCCGGATGGTACGCCGGAGGGGAAGCCGGCGAGGGAGAACTGCACGGAATACTCACGGAGCGGGCCTCCCGCCTCGCCCCGGGCGAGAGCCGTCTCATCGCCCTTGACTGGTGGAACGGCAACCGCTCCATACTGGACAACGCGGCGCTCTCCGGCGCGCTTGTCGGCCTCACCCTCCGGACGACGCCGGAGATGATCTACCGGGCGATGATCGAGAGCACGGCCTTCGGAATGCGCAGGATCATCAGGCACTACGAGGAGAGCGGTGTTCCGGTGAGAAAGCTCTATGCCTGCGGCGGGATCAGCGTGAAGAACGCGCTGATGATGCAGATCTACGCCGATGTGCTGGGACGCGAGATCTACGTCAGCCCGGAGAAGCAGGCGCCCGCCAAGGGGTCGGCAATGTACGGGGCAGCGGCGGCCGGGGAATCCGCCGGAGGATACCGCGATATCTATGCCGCGGCGCAGGCCATGGCGGATACCACCTACAGGATTTACACGCCGGACCCGGAGAATTACGGCGTCTACGACAGGCTGTACGGGATTTACACCCGGCTTCACGACCACTTCGGGATTGAGGAGAGAAGCCTCATGGAAGAACTGCACAGTTTCTGATACAATGACACCGGTGTGATCATATCAGCGGGAGGACCACATCCCTTCGGGATGCGGTCCCGGCAGGAGGCGCGGCAGGAAATGATAAGGGCCGCAGCGACATAAGGAGAACGAGATCATGAAGATGGAAATCGGAAGTCTCCGCGGGCAGTGCACCTGCGGAAGGGAGCACGAGCTCGCGGTAAAGGACATCATCATTGAGAAGGACGCGCTGAAGAAGCTTTCCGGCATGCTGGAGAGCGGCATCCTCTCGCAGTACACCCACCCGGTGATCATCTGTGATGAGCACACCCTCACGGCGGCGGAAGGGCAGATGGAGGACGTCATTGCGAAGCTGCCCGTGATCGAGTTAAACCCGGACAACCTTCATGCCAACAATCACGGCGTTGCCGTGGCAGAGGC
>OMSM01000509.1 GCA_900313745.1 uncultured Lachnospiraceae bacterium | reverse complement strand
GCGGCATACCTCCCGGTGCTCTCCGGCACTTCACCTCCGAAATCTATGCAGGTACTTCCCGCGGGCGAGGCAAGGAACGCGGGATCCGGCTTAATCGCCGCAAACCGCTCGCCTCCCGGAATCCTTGAGAGAAATCCCCAGAACACATCCAGGGTGTGCTGCGCGGTCCCGCTCATGGGCATCCCGCTGTCCTTCATCCTCGTTCCGTTCATCTCCCGGATCCGGTTTTCATCAAAGCATGCGGTCTCGGTGATGGCAAGGATCATATCCATGTCCGGGACAACTACCGTGAACTGGCCCATCGCCCCGTCGGCCCTGTAGACGCCCTCCGGGCGGCACATCCAGATCTGGAAGCCGTATCCCGCATAATTGTCCCACGCCCCGGGGTTCTTGGCCTCCTCCGATGCGGACGGGTTCCGGTCCGTGGTGGCGAGCCGGACAAAGTCCTCCGCAAGTATGCGCCTGCCGTCCGGAGCGACCCCGCCGTCCAGGTAGAGCTTCATCAGGCGCAGGTTGTCCTCTGTCGTCGCGAAAAGGCCCCATCCTCCGGCCTCCGTGCCATCGGACATAGTGTACCAGCGGTGGTTTCTGTACAGAATGCCCAGCGGCTCATAGAGCCTCGGAATCAGATACTCGTGCATGCTCATCCCTGTCCTCCTGCGCACGATGGCACAGAGCAGGGAGGAGCCCACGCTGTTGTACATGTACACGGTGCCGGGCCTGTGATTTACGGGGATATTGAGGAATTCCCGGATCCAGTCCTCTGCTGCGGGGGACGGCATCTCATCCATTCCGCAGCCCATGCAGAGCACGTCCCGGACAGTGAGAAGCTTCAGGTTCTCAGAGGGCTCCTCCGGTGCCTTATCCGGGAAAATATCGATAATTCTCTCGTCCAGGCGCACCCCGCCCTCAGTGTAAAGGACACCCACCGCAGTGGCGGCATAGGTTTTGGAATGAGACTGCAGCCCGTGGCGGATTCCCGGCGCATAGGGTCTCCACCAGCCCTCCGCAAACACCTTTCCATGTCTCATGAGCATCAGCCCGTGGGGCTCAGTATAGCCGTTCTCCAGCCGGTCGAGCAGCCACCCGACCGCTTCGGACGGAACACCGACGGATTCCGGGGTCACCCGGGGGAATTCAACTCTCTGCATCATTACCTCCCTGTGCCCGGATGGCCGGCCTGCGCCGTCCATCCGATGCGCTGCTTTGAACCATTGCCAACGCAAATAATCTGCCTGCCCGGCACGTAAAGGCGGGGCAGGCAGTCCATAATCTCCGTTTATCCTTACCGGAAAAGCATCTGCATATAATCCCTGAGGCAACGCCTCCAGACATTCCACTCATGCTCGCCCGAATAGATCCTGGTCACATGCACGGAGCACTCCTCCGGGGAAAGCCCTTTCTCCTTAAACATCTCGTTGTCCTTCGCGAAGGCCGGAAGCACCAGCTGGTCGTTATCTCCGGTAGCCCGGAAGAATACCCTGAACTCGGAGAGGAATTTCTCCCTGTCATCGAGGATCGCGAGATGGGACGTGTCCCCTCCGCGAAGTGAGCCTGTAAACCCGCTGAAGACGCCGGCATAGGCGAAGGTCTCCGGGTGGCTGAGTGTGGTCTGTGCGGTCTGGAAGGACCCCATCGAGAGCCCGGCCATCGCGCGGTTCCACTTGTCGGTCTTCACGCGGTAGCGGGATTCAATGAAAGGAATGCAGTCGTTAAGGAGAAGTTTTCCGAGGTTCTCTCTCCCGAACCTTCGGAAGCCGTCCACGTCTCCCTGTGTCATTCCGTTGTTCATGACTATGACGCAGGGCTCCATCTTTCCATCCGCGATCAGGTTGTCCGCGATGAAATTAGCCTTGCCCTGATGCACCCAGCACTGCTCGTTCTCGCCGTGGCCGTGCTGAAGGTAGAGCACCGGATAAGTTTTGTCATCATTCTTCATATAGCCCGCGGGCGTATAGACCAGGCAGCTCTTCACAAGGCCGAGCGTCTTCGAGAAGTAGTAATCCTGCGTCACCGTCCCGTGAGGCACATCATCCCGCCAGGCAAAGAAACCGCCGTCGGGATCCGGGATCTCCGCGTAGTTGATCGGCCTGGACGCGCCGAAGCCGATAGGCGCGAGCGGGTTGATGATCTCCGCGCCGTCCACGTAGAAAGCGATCCAGTTGTAGCCGGTGCGGTCCGTTTCCAGCTCCAGCGTCCAGAGCCCGCTCTCCTGCTTCTCCATCGCATACATCTCGTGGAAAAACTCCACCTTCACCTCGCGGGCATCCGCCGCCATGAAATTGAAGCGTATCCTGCCCGGCGCGGGGAAAACGACTCCCGGAGGGACGAGCTGGTCCTTCGCCACCATGTGGGCGCCGGTGCCGGCCTCCTGCCCCAGGGGAAGCTGGGGATCAAAGCTCACCGAAGTCTCCGTGACGGCCGCGTTAACGGATGAACGGGGATAGAAATCAATATCTGCCATGGGTATACCTCCTTCTTATCTCAGCTGGAAATTCCAGATGTCTCCTGTCGGAACATAGTGAACCGGCACCTTGTGCCCGAGGATCTCGCCGATCCAGTCGACGGCGAAGCGGCTGCCGAGCTCCTCGAAATTGAAATGGCCGATGTTGAAGCACGCGACATCGCGTCCGAGCGCCGCCGCGTCGCGGATATAGGAGAGGACGTTCCACTCGATGACCTCCCCGGGGATAATCGCCTGCAGGCCGTCCTTCTCCATGGCCTCGATGATCATCGTCGAATAGTCGCTGTAGAAGCCGTTTTCCTCCTTCACCGTGCCAAACCCGCCCGGATAGAGATGCCCAACAATGGCGATCTTCTTTATCCTTGCATCCGGCCTTCCGATGAACCGGGTTCCGTTCATCCCGATGGTCTCCATGAGATGGCGGTTTACGGATTCCACGGTGCTCTCCGGGATCTCGTAGACGTGGCAGCTGCCGTCCAGCACGCCGTTCCCGGTGCGGTAATAGGTCCAGCCCAGGTACTTCTCCACCCCGCGGAAGATGCTGTCCGGCCGGTGCGCGTGGGCGTGATCGTGGTCCCTGTAGATCACTATCCCGTTATCCTCCAGCAGCGCCCTCTTCTCGTCATAGATTCTGCAGTCAAAACTCCCGCGCCACTCCGGGAAATCCGGGGTCATGAAATAGCTGACCTCGTGGGTGTAGATCATGTTGCAGCCAAGTTCGGCTGCCCTGCGGATGACCTCGACCGTGGGAACCAGCGCGGATACGATTCCGGTGCACTCCGTGTCGGGATCACCGGACTTGAAGCCGTCGCAGCCATGGTAGTCCGGAAGGTAGGGATGGTAGGATTCAATCAGTTCTGCGATTTCGCGAATGGTCATGACAGTACCTCCGTAATTCACTCCGATATCCACGCCGCCGACAGGGGATGGATCACAAGCTTGCCCGCGTCCGCAAACGCGCCGGCGCCAACGGAGAGCACGGTTTTCCTGAAGCGGGAAAGCCCGGGATCTCTGCGGAAATCTCTGGCGGTGACCGTGATTTCCTTCTCCGACGGATTGACGGCTACCAGCACGGCGCCCTCCGAAGCTCCGGCCCCCGCGCAGCGCTTTTCCGGAGGGTTGGGCGTGCGGACGAACACCAGCGGGCACCTGTACTCCTCCGCAAAGACAAAGTCAATTCCTGCCGTGTTCTCCATTGCCGCCAGCGTTCCGCGGACCGAGAGGATCCGCTTCAGGGTCGAGAACACGGACTGCGGATCAGCCGCCTGCGCGGCCGCGTCCGGGCGCGCGGGATCGGGATCCGTAGGGAAGTACAGCATGTCCTGAGGAGCCGAGGAGAAACCGCAGTCCGCGGAGCTGTCCCACTGCATGGGCGTTCTGGAACCGGCACGGCCGAATGCGCCCTCCCTCGAGGTCAGGTTTTCAATATATCTCATCCCGATCTCATCGCCGTAATAAAGAAATGGTGCGCCGGGAAGGGCGAAGATGAAACTGTAGGCGAGCTTCAGTTCCTCCGGGTCAAGCTTCCACGCGATTCTGGGCATGTCGTGATTGCCCGTCACCATGCACATAAGCCCGCCCTCGGGGATCTTTGCCGCCGTCTCCTCATAGAAGTCCACGAAGGCCTTCGCATCCCCTTTGCCTCCTCTGGAGAAAAACGGCGTCTCCGCGCGGAAAAGCGCCTGATAGCAGGGAAGAAAATGCAGGAAGAAATCCATGTCAAACCCGGCGTTCAGGGACTGCGCCGGTCTCCCCCACTCCGAGACCAGGGCGGTCCCGGGCACCTGCTCATCCAGGTAAGCGCGCATCGCCTTCCAGAGCCGGATATTGGCCGTGCGGTTCATGTCGTCCTTCTTTACGAGCGAGGAAGCCATATCGACACGGAAGCCGTCGCAGCCCATCTTCCTCCAGAAGACGCAGACATCCAGGATGGCTTTTCTGGTCTTCATCGGCTCCGGGTCCTCCGGCCGCATCATCCACTCCGAATCGGTCACATCCGCGAAGCCATAGTTCAGAGCCGGCTGCGTGGAGAAACAGTTGGTTGCCACGGTTCCGGGGCGGTCCGAGATCCCCCGGAGGGCTCCGGCGATGCCGTACTCAAAACCGACGGGAAGCGGCTTGTCCTGGGAATCATTCCAGACATAGCGCCCCCAGTACTCATTCGGCTCCGGCTCGCAGGACTTTAAGAACCAGGGATGCGTCACCGACGTGTGGCCGGGCACCAGGTCAAGAAGCACATGCATCCCGCGCCTGTGGGCCTCGTCGAAAAGTTTTCTCGCGTCCTCATTGGTGCCGTAGCGCGGGGCGATCCGGTAATAATCCTCCACGTCGTAGCCTGCATCCTTAAAGGGCGACAGGAAGCAGGGGTTAAGCCAGAGCGCGCTGCAGCCTAGCTCTCTTATGTAGTCCAGCTTTTCGATAATTCCCGGCAGGTCTCCGATGCCGTCTGCATCCGAGTCCTTGAAGCTCGGCGGAAAAACCTCATAAAATACGGCGGTTTTAAGCCATTCAATCATGTTGTCCGTCCTTTCCCGCTCTGCCGGTCTGCCCTGGTTCCCGGCGCACTCATGCCGACCGCGGCACCTCTTCGTTCAGGCAAATGTCTCGACAAAGGGATCTGCCTTCGTATACGGGCGCCATGCCCCATCCTTCCCGGCGCTGCCGTTCGGGTCGCCGGACTTCATAAAGCTGGTCCACGCTGTCACCATCCGCTCCGAGAGGGCGTAATCCGCCTCTCCCATCGGCCTCCAGCAGCGCCCGAGGGAGCCGAAGGTGTACCAGAGCTCCGTGGAGTGGAACGGCCCGTCGTCATTGCCCGGCAG
>OMSM01000513.1 GCA_900313745.1 uncultured Lachnospiraceae bacterium | reverse complement strand
CTGAGGATGCGGCAGAGGACGACGGGACGGCGAAGATCCGCGAGCCGGAAAGCGCTCTTTCCGGTGAGATTGATCTGCTCTTTGCTCTGGGAAGCGGAACCATCCACGACCTCACCCGCTATATCGCCCACAAGAGGGGCATCGATTTCGTCTCCCTGCCCACTGCGGCAAGTGTGGACGGATTCGTCTCTACTGTCGCCGCGATGACCTGGGACGGCATGAAGGCCACCCTTCCCGCGGTCGCGCCTATCTACGTCATCGCCGATACTTCCGTGATTTCCAGGGCCCCCTACCGCCTCACCGCATCGGGAATGGCCGATCTCTTCGGCAAGTTCACGGCGATCGCCGACTGGCAGATCGCCCACGCCGTGACCGGGGAGTACTATTGCGGGCGGATCGCAGACATGGAGATGGACGCGATTAACGACGTGAAGGATTGCATGGACGACTTAAGAAACGGACTTCCGGAGACCAGCTACAGGGGACTGGAGATGACCAGGGAGGAGATTCTTGAGGCGGCGAAGTCCGACATCCTCCCGGAGACGGAGGAAGCCCATGCTAAGCTGATGTACGCCCTTCTGCTGTCCGGCCTTGCGATGCAGATGGTGGGCAATTCCCGCCCCGCATCCTGCGCGGAACACCACATGTCCCACTTCTGGGAGATGGAGGTCTTAAATGACCACATCGACGCGCTGCACGGCGAGAAGGTGGGTGTTGGACTTCTCCTGGTGACGAGGCGTTACAAGGAGATCGCGGAGAAGCTCCGCGCCGGGAAGTATCACATCGAGCCCTGGAAGGGCATCGAGATGGACAAGATCGAAGCCTCCTACGGAAAGAAAGGCCTGATGGAGGGGACGATGAAGGAGAACACCCCGGATCCCATGGCGGGGATCACCCCGGAGCAGCTGGAGAAGAACGTCCCGGAAATCATCCGCATTATTGATACGGTTCTCCCCTCCGGGGAAGAGATCGAGGAGCTCTTAAAGCGCGGCGGATGCCCCTCCTCGATGGAGGAAATCCATCTTCCGGAAAGCCTTGCCGAGGACAGCCTGACGCTTTCGCCCTATGTGCGGAACAGGCTTTCGTTCAACCGCTTAAGAAAGATGATCGTGACGGAGTAAGCTCCGGAACGGGAAAGGAAAGTTTTCCATGAAGAAGGATATTACTGTTCAGCCGTACCTGTTTCCCATGCCGACCTACATGATCGGCACGTACAACGAGGATGACTCGGTCGACGTCATGATGATGGCGTGGGGCGGGATCTGCGACACAAAGATGGTCGCCCTGAACCTCGAGGCGAATCACAGAACGGTGGCAAACTTAAAGGCGAGAAAGGCCTTTACACTGGCTGTGCCCGGAACAGATACCCTGAAGGAATCCGATTTCTTCGGCATCGCCTCCGCAAACAATATGCCGGACAAGTTTGCGCGTACCGGCCTTCACGCAGTAAAGAGCGGGAAGGTGGACGCACCGGTGATTGAGGAGTACCCGCTCACCCTGGAGTGCAGGGTGGTGGAGTTCCAGGAGCAGCCCTACGGGCTCCGTGTCCTCGGAGAGATCGTCGGTATTCTCGCGGAGGAGAGGGTGCTGGACGGACAGGGAAGGATAGATGCGGGTGAGCTTCACGCCTTTGCCTTCGACCAGATGAGGAACGGCTATTACGCCGTCGGGGAGAGGATCGGCCAGGCGTGGAACGCCGGCGCGGACCTGATGAACAAGTAAGCAGGGGCCGGTGCGGGCCATGACCTCAGGCCTGGCCGGCGTACCGGAAAAACAATGAAATAATAAGGAGCCGGACTTCTGCGGAAGCCCGGCTCTTCTATGTCAGATCACCCGGTAATCCATCCATTTGCCTCTCCGGTAGCGGATGACGAAGAAAACAGCTCTCACCAGCCAGTCGCAGTACATGGCGACCCAGGTGCCGAATACGCCCATGCGGAAGCCGGAGGCCAGAACATAGGCAAGGGCAATGCGGACGACGAACATCGAACTTATGGAGACGATCATCGGGAAGCGCACATCGCCGGCTGCCCTCAGGGTCGCAGGAAGCACGAAGGCGAGCTGCCAGTACAGGGAGGCCATGATCATGTGGGAGAGGACGATCCGCTCCGTCTCCGCCGTGGTCTCCGGGGAGAGGTGGTAAAGGGTCAGGATGGCAGGAAGCAGGAAGTAGAGCACAATACACCAGAGCCACATGAAGACGTAGGCAAAACTCACGAGTTTTCGCGTGTAATACTTCGCCTGCGGGTAGTCGCCCGCGCCGATGGACTGGGCGACCACGGTCATGATTGCCATGGACATGCAGTTGCCGGGAATGCACTGGATGGAGACGATGGAGCCGGAGACCGCGTTCGCGGTGATCGCCACCGTGCCGAAGGTGGAGATCAGGGAGAGCAGGATGATCTTGCCGACCTGGAAGAGGCTGTTCTCGAAGCCGCTGGGGATGCCGATCCGGAGGATCTTTCCGACCATGGACCAGTCGAAGCGGTGGCGGAGGCTGCGGTCGATGGTGACCGGGTTCGTGGGACGGAGGAGCAGGACCAGCATCAGCAGACCGCCGAAGGCTCTGGAGAGCAGGGTCGGGACGGCGACGCCGGCGATGCCCGCCCTCAGTACGAAGACGCCGATGGCATTGCCAGCGATATTCAGTATACCCATTAACAGAGCATCCAGGGTGATCAGTTTTGTATTGCCGGATGCGCGGAATATCGCTGCGGTGGAGTTGTACATCGCCATGAAGGGCACGGACAGGT
>OMSM01000514.1 GCA_900313745.1 uncultured Lachnospiraceae bacterium | reverse complement strand
GCCGGCGTCAGCCGCCTTCCCTGCGGCTTCCCCGCTGTGCGCGTCCTTCTTTACAGACTTCGATGCCGCGGACTGTGTGCTCTTGCCGGAGGAGGCCGACTGCTCCGCACCGGCAAGCAGGGCGGCGATTGCCTCGTCCACCTCGTCCTGTTCCGGACTGCTTCCGATCAGAAGCACCCACGGATAGACGCGCTCATGAATTCCCGACATCACCAGGGAGACATACGGCGTCGTGACCGGGTTAAACCCTTCCGCATTGCCTGCATAGATCGTATTCTGCCCGAAGATTCCGGCCGCCGCAGCCGCGGCGGCTGTAACAAGCAGCACGGCGGACAGCGGAAGACGGAAGCGGAATTTCTTCCTCTCCTTGCTCCCGGAGGCTCTGTTCTTCTGCCCCGCCTTCGCCTTCCCGGCCCTTCTCTCCGCGTCCTTTATCTCGTACTCGGCGCGGACCGGATCCCAGTCACCCATGTAGAAGCTGTTGTTTTTCTCAGAATCCATAATACATAAACACGTTTTGAGAACTAATTGACGAGTAATATACCGAAACCCAGAAAAGCGCCGCAAGAAGAATAACTACGATCGGGTTTCTGCGTTTCCTGACAATAAATCCGTACACCCCGGGGATAAGGAGCAGCACCCCCGCGGCAAACATCGGCCAGTAGGTCGATACATACTTCACGAAGTCATGCGGATTAACATTCCCGTACTCCTCAAAGAACGGGAAAAGCCTGGTAAAAAATACACTCAGCCGGTTTAAATCCGATATTGCGAACACTCCCCAGCTCAGGGGGATCAGAATAAGAACCCCCACCCTCCCGAGAAAGGGAAGAAAACCGAGCCACTCCTTCAGCGGGAATTTCTCGAGGATAATGATCACCCCGAGCACAAGCCCCCAGATAACGAAATTCAGGGTGCCCCCATGCCACAGGCCCGTGGCAAGCCATACCAGGAAGAGGTTCCTTACCGTGACGAAGGAGTTTTTCCTGCTTCCCCCGAGAGGAATGTAGAGATAGTCCCTGAACCAGCTTCCGAGGGTGATATGCCATCTCCGGTAAAACTCGCTCACCGAGCCGGCAGCGTAGGGATGGCGGAAGTTTTCGATAAAGTCAAACCCAAGCATCATCCCGATGCCCGCGGCCATCAGAGAATATCCCCAGAAGTCATAGTACAGCTCGAAGCTGTAGCCGTACAGCCCAAGCCAGGCAAGAGGGGTAGAAACACTCTCGTAGCCTATCTTGGAGAGCTCGTTCCAGAGAATTCCAAGCCGGTCGGCAAGAAGGATCTTCATCGCGAGCCCGATGACAAAATAGACAGCTCCGTCCTCGAACCGGCCCCAGTTGATCTTCCGTGCGGCAGGGTCGCCGAAGCCGCCCTCTCCGTAGCGCATGATCGGTCCCTGCGTCACCTGCGGGAACATGGTGAAGTAAGCCGCTGTATTAATGAAGGAGAGGCGGCTTCCTGTTTTTCCCCGGTAGAGGTCCGCCTGGAAGGAGACCATCCTGAACACGTAAAAACTCATCCCGAGAGGCAGATGGAATCCGGGCACCGCCTGTGTCAGAGCGAGAGCCTTGGCCGCCGTGAGAAGCCCGATGTCCAGGATCACGGCAAGAGCAAGGATAAGCCTGTCCGCCCTGCTGTGCCGGGTGTTCCCGCGGGTTACCACGCCGTTCTGCATGCGGGTATTCATGCTCACCTGGTAGATCGCGCTCAGGGCCTCGTCGGTCATCTGCTCCATCTTCTGCTTCTCGAGAAGGCGCTTTCTTGTCTTCTCCCCGATAAGGGCGAGCAGATAGTTAAGTACCGTCATTGCAAGGAGCAGTACAATAAAATGCGGTTCTCCCATTGCGTAGAACACGATGCTGCCGATAAGGAGAATCGTATTTCTGAACCTGGCGGGAACCGCGTAATACGCGATCAGAAATATCGGAAAAAACCGGAAGATAAACCCGATTCCGGAAAAAACAAACATATATCCAGGACCTTTCTAATGGATATTTCCTGCGCGAAGCCCGGGAAATCCGAATGACCACATCCGGGCCGGAGATCTCCGCCTAATTCATGTGCGTAAGCTCCGCGAGACGGGCTCCGGCTTCGGTGTACGCCTCCCCGTCCTCCTCTTCATCGCCGTAGCGCACGGCATCGGAGTAGTACCCGGACGCCTTCTCGTATTCCTCCGCCTCGTATGCCTCATTTCCCTTTTCGGAGTAATAGGCGAAGAGCTGCGGCCTTACTTTCGACAGGAGCTCGCCGTACAGATCCATATACGCCTCGGATCTCCCGGTTTCCCCATCATCGCTTATTGCGGAGAACGCGCCGGCGATGCTCTCAATCGCATCGGGATCAGCGGCATAGGCAGCAGCTGCCGCGAAGAGCGCGTCATCCGCCTCCGCCTCCGCGCGCCTTGTCTCCTCGAATCCGGCCATCGCCGCGGTCAGTGCCTCATTGGTCTCGCTTAACCCGTCCTTCTCCTGCTCCAGTGCGTTCACTTTCGCGGACCGGGAATCCAGCTCCTCGGAAACAGCGGCGATTTCCGCTGCCGCCGTGCGCCGGACGGACTGCACCCTCGCAGGCATGACGAAGAAGCCGATTAACGCCGCGCCGAGCGCCGCACCGATCAGCCCCCAGAGAACGCCGGCAAACACAGGGCTTCTGTCCAGCATCGGGCTTCTTGCCCCGGCGGGCTGGATGATGGTCTCGTTGCCGTCCGAATACTTGAGGACGCGGGGTTCCTCATGCTCCTCCGCCTTCACTGCTCCTGCTTCCTCGGGGAGAATCTGCCTGGTCACCTCCTGCAGGTAGCGCAGAGTCGTCGTGTTGTTGACGTCCACTGTCCTGCACTTGTCCAGTTCGCGGCGCGCCTTGGCATATTCACCGCCCTGGATATAAAGAAGGGAGAGGAGCTGCCTTGCCCTTAAGTGCCTCGGGTTCATCTGGAGCACCCGCTTCAGCTGTACCACGGCCAGGTCAAGGCTCCCCTGGTTGCAGTATTCCAGTGCCTTGTTGTAGCGGGTGATCGACTGCTTCAGTATCTCCAGCTGATTCCTCGCGTGCTGGACCTCGCTGACGTACCGGGCGGCCGTATTGTCCTTCGGGCGGATATTGGTGCTGATCACCCACTCCGAGAGGGCCGCGACCGTCTCCCCCATCTCATAATAGACAAGGCCAAGGAGGTTTCTCGCATCAATGTTGTATTTATAGAAATTGATGCTTCTGCGCAGGGAATCCACCGCGCCGGAGAGATCCCTCACCGAGGCGCGGCTCAGTCCGTCGTTATAGAAGTAATTGGACGCGTATATGATTTTCCTGTATTCTGCGATGCGCGCGCCGCATACCGGGCAGACATCGCCCTGGTTCAGCGCGTTTCCGCAATTGTAACAAAGCATCTCGCTGTCAGTTCTTTCCGCGGTTTACCGCATGCAATCCCTCTTCTTCCGCACCGAAAGGTTATGAAAGGCCCTGCGTAAGGTCAATGTCCGCGCGGGCGGAGCGCTGGGTTCCCCTGCCCTGTGCACTGCGGGAAAGGAGGTCGAGCACTACATCGGCCATATCCGTAAAATCCTGATTATATATCGCGTCCGCCGAATTCTCGATCTCCAGGCTGGGATGGAATTTCTTCAGTTCTTCTTCAAAATTGATCATAACACTCCTTACCGGTCCGGACCCGGCGCCGCGGAGAGCTCCTCCATGATCTGTCCGACGAGGTACAGGGACCCGGCGGCGAAAACAAGGTCGTTCTCCCCGCGTTTCTCCGTTACCATCCTGATTGCGTCTCTTACGCTGTCCGCTACGGTTACCCCGTCGGAGAAGATCTCCTTCAGGCCCTCCGCGGAAAGTGTCCTTCCCGTGGACAATGGCGCGCATACAATGGTGTCAAAAAGACCGGAATTCCGGATAAGCCCGGCCATCCCGGCGTACTGCTTGTCCGAGACCACCGAGAAAATCAGAAGCCTTCTTGCCGGAGCAGGGATGGCCCTCACGCTCTCGAGGAAGGCATTTATGCCGTCCAGGTTGTGTCCGCCGTCGATATAGAACCCGGGGCGGATTTCCTCCATCCTGCCGGCCCAGAACGCGCTTTCCGCCCCCTGTTTCACCGTCTCCGCGGTGATCCGGTATCCCCTGTCCGCAAGACAAAGCGCGGCCATGCAGGCAAGTGCACAGTTCTCGCGCTGGTACACTGCCGCGGTGGAAAGTGTGGTCCGGATGTGAAAATCATTACAATGATAGCGGCCGGAAAATGAGAAATCAATACCTTCACGGCCTATGGAACGGCCGGAAAACAAAGCCCCTTCCCCGGGTGAATCCCCGCTGAAAACCGGGCAGAACGGGGCACCTTCCTCCACCGCATGCGCTTTCAGGACCCGGAAAGCCTCCTCCGGCTCCCCCAGCGTCACCAGGGGAACGCCTCTTCTCGCGATACAGGCCTTTTCAAAGGCGATTTTTTCTACCGTGTCACCGAGATACGCCATGTGATCGAGGCCGATCCGGGTGACTACCGTGACCTCCTTGTGCCTCACCGTGTTCGTCGCGTCGAGCCTTCCCCCCATTCCCGTCTCCAGAATGACGAAGTCCGGTTTCTTCTCCGCGAAATACAGCATCGCAATATAGAAATAAAACTCAAAATATTTCGGATGGGCGAATCCTCTCTCCCCGGCGTTGAGCTCCGGAGAAGGCTCCCCCCCGCAGAAAAGGTGCGGATAGTTCTCCCTTCTCACGGGCTCCCCGATCCGGCTTAATACCGTCCGGCAGTGCCGGACGAACTCCTCCTCCTCAATCAGGTGCTCCCCGAAGGAAATCCTCTCTCTCGGG
>OMSM01000515.1 GCA_900313745.1 uncultured Lachnospiraceae bacterium | reverse complement strand
GCCAACTGCATGGAAAGCGCGCCGTACATGACGTCGGATTACAGGAGAATCCTGGAGAATCCGATGAAGGTGATTTACGGACTGAGAATACTGATGAAGATGTTCCCGAAGGCGAGGGGAATTCTTGCCGTCGACGAGAGGGACAGGGAGATCATCCGCACCTTCCGCTCCGTGCTTAAGGGGGAGACGGGCATCTACATCAGGCGGCTCTCGGGAAGATATCCCCAGGGCGAGGAGCATCTTCTGGTGCATACCATTACCGACAGAACGGTGGAGGAAGGCAAAACTGCCGCCGACGCCGGCTGCATGGTTTTCGGTGTGGACACCCTGGTCGCTATTAATCAGGCAGTGATCGTTCACGAGCCGATGATTACCAAGCTGATCACACTCTCCGGCGATGCCTTCTTAAAGCCGCAGAACTACCGGGTAAGGATAGGCATGAGCATAAAGGAGCTGATTGAGCGCTGCGGAGGATTTGCCGTAGAACCGGAGCTCCTTGTAAACGGCGACACCATGACGGGAATTCCTGTGGATGACCGGAATGTCCCCGTGACAAAACTCACCACCGGCCTGATCGCCCTGAGGAAGGACCGCTTCGCCAAAATCGGCGAGAGCGCGTGCATCAGGTGCGGCAGCTGCATCCGCGTGTGTCCGGAGAGCCTCAATCCCTTCCTGTTGTACAAGGATTCCTTCAAGGATACGCCCGCCAGGTTCAAGCGCCACCACGGAATGAGATGCATTTCCTGCGGGCTGTGCAGTTTTGTCTGTCCCGCGGGCGTACCTGTTGCGGACGCCGTCGATAAAATGAAGGAACGCGTGCTTTTAAGGACGGAGACAGAGAAGGAGGCTGAGATATTATGAAAAAAGGCCCCTTTATCCGTGTGCCCCGGACGACCGGCACGATAATGTTTCTGGTGTTTCTGTCCCTCCTGCCTTCGGCGGGAGCAGGGATTTACCATTACGGGCTATATGCGGCGGCAGTGATGGGAGTTTCCCTTCTGACCGCTCTGGCCTCGGAACTTCTCTGGGACCTGGTCACAAGGAAAAAACTGACCCTGGACGATTATTCCTGGGCGGTCACGGGACTTGTTCTCGGGCTCATCCTTCCTCCGTCGGTGCCTCTTTACTTTCCCGCCGCGGGTTCCGCCTGCGCGATTCTTGCGGGAAAGATGCTCTTCGGCGGAATAGGAAAGAACATATTAAACCCGGCAGCTTCGGGAAAACTCCTGCTTCTCATCCTCTTCAGGGAGGTAATGAACGATTTTTCCGGGGGAAGTTTTGACGCGATTTCCCCGCTTCAGCAGCTGGCCAGCGGAAACAGCGTAGATCTTCTGGATATGGTGACAGGCAGTGTGCCCGCAAATATAGGCACGGGTTCCGCTGTAGCAATACTTCTCGGCGCGGCTTTCCTGGCCCTGACAGGCGTTCTGGACATACGGATCCCGCTGTTTTCCCTGATATCCTTCGTCGCTCTGCTTGCGTTTTTCGGCGGGGGAACGGACATTCTCCATTACGCGGGACAGATCTGCGGCGGCAGTTTTCTCTTTACCGCCTTCTTCATGGCGACGGATTATACGACGTCGCCGATGACCGGGCCCGGGCGCTGCCTGTACGGCCTTCTTTTCGGGGCAGCCGCTGCGTTCGGGCGGACCCTGGGTTATACCGAGGAGGCCTGCATTTACGCCCTTCTTCTCTGCAATATCCTGGCGAGGCCCATCGATATGGGAGTGAACTCGGTAAGATAGAGGCCGGAGAATAAACCGGCCGCAAACGTTATTATCATCAAGAAGCATCGGGAGAGGTACAGCTATGAAGAACATCCTTTATCGCAGCACGCGCAGCAGCGAAGCGCCGATCACGTCATCCGCGGCAATACTCCGCGGACTCTCCGGCGACGGAGGCCTATATGTGCCTTGTTCCATCCCCGTCCTTGACCATCCGGTTAAGGATTACGCGGAGATGGATTACCGCACAGTGGCGTACGAGGTGATGAAGCTGTTCCTTACCGATTATACGGAGGAGGAGCTCAGGTACTGCGTAGACGGCGCATACAGCACAGGTTTTGACAGTGAGGAGATCGCCCCGATGGCAGAAGCCATGGGGAACTACTACCTCGAGCTTTTCCACGGCCGCACCATCGCCTTCAAGGACATGGCCCTGTCCATCCTTCCGTATCTCATGACGACGGCGGCGAAGAAGAACGGCGACAGCCTTGAGACGGTTATTCTCACTGCGACAAGCGGGGATACGGGCAAAGCTGCGCTCGCCGGTTTTGCAGGCGTACCGGGCACCAGGATTGTCGTGTTCTTCCCCAACGAAGGAGTCTCCGCGATCCAGAAGCGGCAGATGGTTACCCAGGAGGGGAGCAACACCTGTGTGATCGGGATCACCGGGAATTTTGACGATGCCCAGACCGGAGTGAAGAGGATCTTCACGGATCCGGAGATGAGGAGCAGGCTTGAGAAGGGCGGGTTCCGTTTCTCCTCTGCCAATTCCATCAATATCGGACGGCTTGTCCCGCAGATCGCCTACTATGTGTTCGCGTACAGCCGCCTGGTCCGGGAGGAGAGGATAAATGCGGGCGATCCGGTGAATTTCACCGTGCCCACGGGCAACTTCGGCAACATTCTCGCCGCATATTATGCGGCAAGGATGGGGCTTCCGGTGGGAAAACTCATCTGCGCCTCCAACCGCAACAAGGTTCTGTTTGATTTCTTCCGCACCGGGGTATACGACAGGAACCGGGAGTTTTACCTGACCGGCTCTCCCTCGATGGACATCCTGGTCTCCAGCAACCTTGAGCGGCTGATCTATCATATTTCAGGGGAAGACTGCGATAAGACCGCGGATCTCATGCACTCGCTCAGCTCGGAGGGAAAATACGTGATCGACGACGGCATGCGCTCACGCCTTGATCTTTTTGCCTCGGGATACGCAGACGACGGCGAGGCGATGTCGGCGATCCGGGATCTCTATGAGAATACAGGATATGTCATCGATCCCCATACCGCTGTCGCGAGTTTTGTCGCAGGACAATACCGCGGAGAGACCGGTGATTTGACGCCGAATATCATTGTCTCAACGGCCAGCCCGTTCAAATTCGGAAGCACGGTTCTTAAGGCACTGGGAAAGCCGGTGGACGCAGACGACATGGAGCTTGCGGACCGCCTCTCGGTCCTGGCGAATGTCCCCGTGCCCTATGCGGTGGAGAGCCTGAGGCATGCGGAGGTCAGGCACACCACGGTGTGCAGCAGCAGCGGAATGGCGGACGAGGTGCTGCGCTTCCTTGGCCTGCAGTAAGCAGTGAGGCCTGTCAAGGTCCGGGGAGCCGGTTTAGCTGACTGAGGCAAGGCGGTTTCCCCGGTGAGAATACGAAAGGAAGAGAACTATGTTCAACGATTTTATCGGACTAATACTCCTCGCGTCAGGATGCTTACTTGTGAGCTCCGCCATCCAGCTTAAGCTGAACGGCAGGATCAGCCGCGTCACGATGATCCCGAAGGGGATGAATGAATCGATGATCCAGAACAAGGAGGGGTTCGCGAAGTACATGTTCCCCCGTGCGCTGATCGTCGGACTGTACACGCTTTTTGCCGGTGCTTTCGAATTGGTTTTCGAGCGTCAGATGACCTCGTTTCTGCCGGGATTTGCAGTGGTTGTCGTGCTTATGGCGCTCATTTTCTGGTACTCCGGCTCGATTCAGAAAGCACTTAAGGATTATGCCCGCAAGTAGCAGGCGGTTCGGAGCAGGATCACGGGACGGCGCCGCAGCGTAAAGCCGCATAAGCGGTTCTGCCCCGGCAGGATGAGGTATTACCATGAACCAGGCAATAACAGAGAGGCTTTCCGCACTGCGCTCGGTGATGCGCCGCGAAGGTGTGGATTACTATATGATTCCCACGGCGGACTACCACAATTCGGAGTATGTGGCGGAGTATTTCGCTGAGCGCGCGTATTTCAGCAATTTCGACGGATCGGCGGGAACGCTGCTCGTCGGGCTTGAAGGCGCATGGCTCTGGGCTGACGGAAGATACTGGATACAGGCGGAGAAACAGATCGGGGGAACGGGAATAAAACTCATGCGCATGGGGGAGCCCGGCGTGCCCGAGATCAGCAGTTTTATCGTCTCCGTGATAAAAAAGGACGAGGTTCTGGGCTTCGACGGCAGATGCATCAGCGCGGCCGAGGGAGTTTTGCTCGAGAGAAAACTGAAGAAAGCCGGTGCGCTCATGCGCACGGACAAAGACCTTGGCGATGAGGTCTGGAGGGACAGGCCCGCGAGGCCCTGCAGCCCGGTCTGGTGCCTTGCCGACGAGGCCGCGGGAGAGACCGCGGAGAGCAGGCTGAACCGGCTGAGAAAGGCGATGGAGGATGCCGGGGCGGATTATTTTGTCACGTCGAAACTGGACGAGATCATGTGGCTCTTCAACATCCGCGGAGGCGATGTCGCCTGCAATCCCGTCGCTTTAAGCTACGCGCTTGTCTCCGGTGATGAAGCTTTTCTTTTTATCCAGCCCTGCGCACTCACGGACAAGGTGAGGGAACATGCTGTCCGGAACGGAATCACTCTCCGGCCTTACGACAGCTTTATCGGGTTTATCCGTGAGTTTTGCTTCAGCGGGAGCGTGCTGGCAGATCCGGGAATGCTGAGCTATGAGATTCTCCGGGTATTAAGGGAATCCTGTGCCGCCGGGGTTATTGAGAAGGACAGCCCCGTCACGCAGTTCAAGGCGGTAAAGAACCCTGTGGAGATCGCCCGTTCGAAGGAAGTCTATCTTGAGGACTCCGCGGCTGTCTGCAGGTTTATATACAAGCTTGAGAATGAGTGGGACGTCACCTCCATGACGGAGTATGACGCCGCTGTGCGGATGGATGACTTAAGGCGCGGAATCAGCGATTTTATCGAGCTTAGTTTTGACACTATTGCAGCATACGGCCCCAACGCCGCGATGATGCACTATGAGCCGACAAAGGAAGAGGCTGCGCCGCTGAAGAGAGAGGGAATGCTGCTTGTGGACTGCGGCGGAACCTACCTTCGCGGGACGACGGACGTGACGAGGACGATGGCTCTCGGACCGGTGACCGAAGAGATGAAGCGCGATTATACCCTCACCGCCGCGGGCAACCTCGCACTTCAGAATGCGGTCTTCATCGCCGGCTGTACGGGAAGGAACCTGGATATTCTGGCGAGAGAGCCGCTGTGGGCCAAGGGGCAGGATTACAAGTGCGGCACCGGGCACGGAATAGGCTATATCCTTAATGTGCATGAGGGACCCCAGAACATCCGCTGGCGCCCGACGAAGGGCGCGGATACCGCAGCGCTTGTTCCCGGAATGATCGTCTCCGACGAGCCCGGAGTTTACAAGGCCGGCAGGCACGGAATCCGTATCGAGACAATTCTTCTTGTAACGGAGGCGTTTACCACCGAGGACGGCGAATT
>OMSM01000517.1 GCA_900313745.1 uncultured Lachnospiraceae bacterium | reverse complement strand
TGCCGGAACCGCCGCCTCAAACACCGGTGCGGTCGCCGCGACCTCTCTTCCCTCCACGTCCATCACGCCGAATTCCGCGTGCGAAATGTCCCTGATGCCCTCTATCGTACTCTGCAATACCTGGCTGGAGATCATGGATGCCACTCTTTCCTTTCCGACACCGAAGTAAAAACCGGGGAAACCCCTCCGGCTGTTTCCGGCGATACACGCCTGCGTGCAGAAACCACTTTGGATTTATCGTAAGTCAATGACGTAAAAAAAGCAATAAAACGAGCATCTGTTTTTGTGAATTTTTAACAACCGCTTTCCCTCTCCCCGCCGGTCAGTAGAGGAACAGCGTCTCCACCATAAAGACGAGAGCAAGGGCGAGGCCCACAACAGCGCCGAAGCTCAGGACCTCCGTCTTCGGGGATTCCCCTCTCTCCACTCCGGAAGAAAAACGCTGCTCGCGCGCGATCCTCCGGCTCTTCATCAGTTTCAGGAGAAGATATGCGAGCAGGATGCCGCCGGCACCCATGACTGCGTAGACGGGGAGCGCTGCCTTAATCTGTGCCTGTCCCTCAATATCCTGAAGAAGCTCGGCTCCCTCTGCTCCCATCGCTTCGCGTATTGCGTCTCCCGCGTAGGAGAGCACCACCTCGAAGCTGTTGAAGAACATATGGATGATCACCGATGTCCAGAGGCTTCCGGAGGCCTCCACCACCAGGGCCAGGAAGATGCCCAGCAGGAAGGCGTAGCTTGCCTGGTTGAAATTCATGTGGATAAAGGCAAACATCACGGCCGACAGGATCACCGAGGCCGCCGCGCGGCCGGAGCTCCTCAGGTTCTGGAGGATGAAGCCCCTGAAGCACAGCTCCTCCGAGAGCGGACCGATGACGCCGATGAGGAGCACCACGGACCACATCGGCCACTGGTAGAATTCCTCCGCAAGCATCTCGACCCGGTTAGGGACATAGAGCATGGACACGGCGTTGACAAAAACAACCGCGGGATAGAGCACCACGGTCATCAGGAGCGCGGATAGAACCGTGACGAAATCGATCTTTTTAAAGGGAAACTGCTCCAGCATCGGGGCAGGCGTGAGAAGGGCCGCCGCCAGTATCGGGAGAATGACCGCTCCCTGGGCAATCAGGCTCGACGCCCAGAGATTGAGCTCAATCGGGACCACCATCACCATCACCATCATGATCAGGGTGACGATAAGATAGACGATGACCGCCCACATATATCCGGCACCAGCTCGTTTTGACGACATAGAATACTCCTTACAGTCTCTTTATATGAAATCCGCCATCGACATCCAGGTAGTTCCCCGTGGTGTAGCGGACCTCGTCCGATGCGAGGAAGGCCACCGCGTCCGCCACGTCCTCCGGCTCTCCCCACCTTGCGATGGGGAAGGCGCCGCTCCCGATGAGCCTGTCGTACTTTTCACTGACCGCCGCGGTCATTTCCGTGGCGATCACCCCGGGCCTCACCTCGTTGACAATGATGCCCTCCGGGGCAAGCCTGTCGGCGAAAAGCGTGGTAATCATCGACACCGCGGCCTTGGAAATACAGTACTCCCCGCGGTTTACCGAGCTCACCTGCGCGGAGCAGGATCCCACGTTTACGATGTGCCCCTTAAGCGGGAAGAGTTTTTCCTGCGCGATCATCTGCTTTGCGACCATCTGGGTCAAAAACAGGGTGCCGCGGGCGTTGATTCCCATCACCCGGTCGTAGCTCTCCTCCGTCATCTCCAGCAGATCGGCGCGCTTTAACGGGGCGACACCCGCGTTGTTTACGAGGACATCGATCCGGCCGAAGCGGGAAACTGCCTCGCGGACGAGTTTTTCCCGGTCCTCCGCCCTCTCGAGCGAGCCTTGGACGTAGTGCCAGGCGATGCCTTCCGCAGTCAGCGCATCAAGCGCTTCCCGGTATTTCTCCTCCCCGCCGGAGGAGAAGATCACCACGTTTGCCCCGTCCCTTCCGAGCCTCTTGGCCACGGCATAGCCGATTCCCCGGCTTCCGCCGGTGACGACCGCAGTTTTATTCTTCATCATGTTTTTACTGTTCCTCAGCCGCGGAAGTTCGCGGGCAGATCTCCCCTGCGCTCCTCGAACTCCCTGTAGAAAGGAAGGAAGGTTTCCGGATCCCGCACGACGCAGCCTGTCGGCTTGTGCGCGCGGATGAGATCCCCGCACTTCCCGCAGGTGACACAGACCTTTGACGGGTCGATGCGCCCGCTGTCGATGATTTCCTTCGCGAAACCGGGATCGGCAAAACTCATCCGCCCGAAAAGCATCCCGTCGCAGTATCCTTCTTCCACCGCGCCGGCGGCGTACAGATCGGCGTACTGTCTCAGGTAACTCGGCGCGGATGCAAGAACCGTCATCTCCGGGACGGCGCGCTTAACCTCGCCGATGCCGCAGATCATCCTGGAGAGTCCCTCGAAGGGATGCTCGTCCGGCGGATATTTGCCTGCGTCAAAAGGCCTGGTCACGTGGGTCGTTGCGTAGGGATTCCCCATGGTCAGGTTGACGAAGGTGATCCCTTCCTTTAAGAGATCCCGGATAAGGCGCACCGGTTCTTCGTAATCCGGCTCCGGCGAGCTCTCCCTGCTCACGCCGAACCCGTAGGGCCACTCATAGCCGTCGTAGATGCCGACGCGCGCGGTGACCAGGAAATCCCGGGTCTCCGCCGCCTTCGCCGCCCTCACGGCGTTGAGGAGAAGCCTTGTGCGGTTCTCATAGCTCCCGCCGTAGGAGCCCGGCCTGGTTCTCGCCGCGGTGAGCTCCGTCAGGAGATAGCCGTGGCAGGACTTGATGTCCACGGCGTCGAATCCCGCTTCCCTTGCAAGGAACGCCGCCTCACCGAACCGCTCCTCCAGCCGCTTCAAATAGTCGTCCGTGACGATGCAGCTGTCGTCCGCAGGCCTGAACTGCTCAAGATACGGATTCCGGAAGGCGATCATCGGCGCGGGGACGTTGCCGGGATTGGAGTATCTCCCGCTGTGGTTTGCCTGCAGGACGAGGAAGGGCGCGCGGCCTCTTTCCCCTATTCCCGCCTCCTTCACCGCGTCCGTCAGCCTTTTGTAGCTCTCCAGGTTATCCTTCGTGATAAGCAGCTGCGAGGCGGAGGATCTGCCCTCCTCCGCGATCGAGATCGCCTCGAACCAGAGGAGCGCGCTTCCGCCCTCCGCGAGCCTCACGTAGCGCCTCCTTGTGTACTCCGAGGGCGAGCCGTCCGGCAGAGAGTCCGCGCCCTCCATCGGCGCGGTTCCGATGCGGCTGTCCATGAGGATCCCGCCGCCGAGATCCAGCGGTCTTTTAAGCGCGTCCGTGTTCTCCGCGAAGGGAAGCGTCACTCCCAGCTCCGCGGCCTTTGTCCTGACCTCCTCCAATGAGCGGTAATGAAAGCGCTCGTGCTTCACCGGTCCTCCTCCGTGCGGACGATTCTGTCCGCTTCAATGCGGATCTCCCTCTCCTTGTAGAGTCTCCCGACGGCGCGCTTGAACTGCGCCTTGCTCATGCCGACCGCGGATTTGATGAGCTCCGGGGAGGCCTTGTCCGTGAAGGGGATCACCCCGCCGTTCTTCTCCAGATAAGCGATGAGGACGTCCGCGTCCGTCTCCATCTGCTCCGCAACCTTTGCCCTAAGGCTGAGGTTAAGCCTTCCGTCCGGAAGGACCTTCGCGACCCTCGCGGCCACCCTCTCCCCGGGGGTAAGCTTCCTCACCGCCTCCTGCTTCGGAATCAGCGCGGAATAGCGGTCATCCACGGCAACGAAGGCGCCGAAATTGTCACTGGTCTCGTAAACCGTCCCCTCGACGGTGTCTCCCTCGGCGTAGGGGCCCGCACTCTCGAGATAAGGGTAGACGTTCATCGTCGCGCAGAGCCTGTCCGACTTGTCGGTGTACACCGCCACAAGCACGTTGTCGCCTTCCCGCACCCTGGCGTCCCGCGGCTGCTCCCTGAAGGGGAGAAAAAGATCCTTGTCCAGACCCCAGTCGAGGAACGCGCCGATCCTGGAGACCGAGACCACCTCAAGACGCCCAACCTCGTGCAGTGTAAGCTTCGGCCGCTTCATCGTGGCGATAAGGCGGTCCTTCGAGTCGCGGTAGATAAATACCGGCAGCGGCTCTCCCTTCGCGGTGTCCTCCGGCACCTGGTTCCCGGGGAGCAGGACGTCTCCG
>OMSM01000518.1 GCA_900313745.1 uncultured Lachnospiraceae bacterium | reverse complement strand
CTTCTGGACGACATCGAGAAAAACCTCGGTGTTGCCACCTGCCCGGTCAACTGGCCCATCGGTTCCGGAAAGAATTTCAAGGGCATTTATGACCGCGATTCGGGCGAAGTGGTCATCTACTCCGACACCTTAAAGGGAACGAAGGAGGGAACCGAGACAAGAATCTCCTTAAGCGATGACGCCGCTATCACGGCGGCGGTCACGGAGGAGGCGAAGGAGAAGCTGGAGAGTGAGATCGAGCTCCTGGACGGAGCAAGCGCGGAGTTTGACCTGGAGCTTATCCGGGCGGGCGAGCTGACACCGGTGTTCTTCGGGTCAGCCCTGCAGAATTTCGGCGTGGAAATCTTCCTTAAGCACTTCCTGGATATGGCGCTTCCGCCGACGGCGCGTATGAGCGACGCCGGGCCCATCGATCCTGTGGAGCATGATTTCTCCGCCTTTGTCTTCAAGATTCAGGCCAACATGAACAAGGCCCACCGGGACAGGATCGCCTTTATGCGAATCTGCTCGGGGCGCTACGAAGCGGGCATGGAGGTCCGCCACGTCCAGTCCGGAAGGGTGCAGAGGCTCTCCCAGCCCCAGCAGCTCATGGCCGACGACCGCAAGATCCTCTCCGAGGCCTTCGCCGGCGACATCATGGGCGTCTTCGATCCCGGAATCTACGCCATCGGCGATACGCTCTGCGTTCCGAAGGAAAACTTCCGCTACGAGGGAATCCCCACCTTCGCGCCGGAGCACTTCGCCAGGGTACGGCAGGTGGACACGATGAAGCGCGACCAGTTCGTCAAGGGCGTCAACCAGATCGCCCAGGAAGGCGCGATCCAGATCTTCCAGGAGTACAACACCGGAATGGAGGAGATCATCGCCGGCGTCGTCGGCGTCCTGCAGTTCGACGTGCTGAAATTCCGCTTAAAGAGCGAGTACAACGTGGAGATCTATCTGGACATGCTGCCCTACGAGCACATCCGCTGGGTGAAGAACCGGGATATCGATGTCCAGTCCATCGTCGGGACCTCCGACATGAAGCGCATCAGGGACCTGAAGGGGAACCCGCTGCTGATATTTGTCAATCCCTGGTCCGTGCAGATGGTGCTGGACCGCAACAAGGGCCTGGTGCTGGAGGAGTTTTCACGCGACTGACCTTCACTGTGCAAACAGTTCAAACAATGCTAAAATGAGGGGAAGAGATCCGGCCAGTGAACCGGCCGGATCTCCTGCGTGAGAGCTTGACGGCAGCTGTCCCGGCTCCCGGAAATGACAGGCGGCGGGGCAGTATATTGTGACGTTCAGGAGGTAATCATGGCTAAGGAACATCAGGAAGTTGAACAGAAGGAATATATGCAGGCGGAGATCCCCGGCACGGAAGTAGGGGAGGAGTCGATAGGAACCATTAAGATTGCGGATGACGTGGTGACGATGATCGCCGGCTACGCGGTTCAGGAAGTTGAGGGCGTCGCCTCCATGGTCGGCGGTTCCTCCGGCGGGTTCTTCGGAAGCAAGTCGGCGATGAAGAATCTCTCCCGCGGGGTCAAGGTGGACCTGAACGAGAAGGACTGCAAGGTGGACATCTCGATCAAGGTGAAATTCGGATACAACATCCCCGCGGTCAGCAGCCAGATCCAGTCAAGGGTCAAGCAGTCGATCGAGAGCATGACCGGCCTCAACGTGACCGACGTGAACATGCATATCGCCGGGATCACCATGACTGAGGACGAGGGCGAGGAGTAACCATGTATAGAAGAAGTCTGCGGGAACAGAGCTTCAAATTGCTGTTCCGGTATGAATTCAACCCGCCGGAGGAGATGGGGACCCAGGAGGAACTCTTCTTCGCCAGCGACGACCAGACCTACACGGCCGAGGACGAGGAATTCATCAGAAACCGCGTAAATGCGGTGATCGAACGGATTCCGGAGATTGACAGCGCAATAAGCGGTGTAATGGAGGGCTGGGAGATCAGCCGGATCGGCCGCGTGGAACTCACGATCCTCAGGCTCGCGGTCTATGAGATGAAGAATGACGAATCGGTCCCAGAGGGCGTCGCGGTCAACGAGGCAGTAGAGCTTGCGAGGAAATTCGGACAGGAGAGTGCTCCTGCCTTCGTCAACGCGGTCCTGTCAAAACTGACGACGGACGGCGCGGAAAGGGCCGGACAGCAGATTAAAATCTCCAGGGAGGCGAAGGCCCTGGGCTCGAAGAAGGCCAAAACGGCGGGGGATGCGAAGGAAGCACAGGCGACCATCGTCGTGGCGAAGCGCAGGAAGACGACTTCATGAGAAATGCGTACTCCGTTTCGCAGGTCAAGACGTATATTAAAAATATGTTCCGGCAGGACTACCTGCTTAGCTCGCTGCTCGTGCGCGGAGAAGTGAGCAACTGCAAGTATCATTCCTCCGGACATATTTATTTTACGCTGAAGGACAGCCAGGGGACGCTGGCCTGCGTCATGTTCGCCGGCTCCAGGAGGGGACTGGCCTTCCAGATGAGGGAGGGCGACGCGGTGATCGTCCAGGGGACGGTCGATGTCTACGAGCGGGACGGGAAGTATCAGCTCTACGCCAGACAGATCATCCGGGACGGGATCGGCGCCCTGAACGAGCGGTACGAGCAGCTGAAGAAGCAGCTGGAGGAGGAAGGGCTCTTCGACGAGATGTACAAACAGCCCATCCCGAAGTACATCCGCACGCTTGGAGTGGTAACAGCACCGACCGGTGCCGCGGTTCAGGATATCATGAACATCGCCTTAAGGCGCAATCCCTGGCTGCGTATTATTCTTTTCCCCGCGATTGTGCAGGGAGATGCTGCGAAGAACAGCATCGTCTCCGGTATCCGCGCGTTTAATTCCATGCCGGAGAAAGAGCGGCCCGAGGTGATCATCATCGGCCGCGGCGGAGGCTCGCTGGAGGATCTCTGGGCTTTCAACGAGGAGGCCGTGGCGAGAGCGGTCTTCGACAGTGAGATTCCGATAATCTCCGCGGTCGGGCACGAGACGGACACGGTGATCACGGACTATGTGGCGGACTTAAGGGCGCCGACGCCCAGTGCCGCAGCGGAGCTGGCGGTGGATGAGACCGAAAGGCTCCTGGGGACGCTGGAACAGTACAGGCAGTCCCTGACATCGGCGATGGAAGCCCGCACGGAGAGAGTAAGGATGCGCCTTCGAAGCAGTGAGCTGCTGCTTTCAAGGCTGTCCCCCTCGTATCGCATCCGGGAGCAGAGAATGCGCCTCACCCAGGCGGAGGATGCCCTGGGAGAGAGAATGCGCCGCATTGTGGAGGACAGAAGGCACCGCGCGGAAAAGGCGGCGCTGATGCTTGATGCGCTCTCCCCCTTAAAGAGGCTCTCCGGCGGCTACGGCTATGTGACCGGCGGGGACGGAAGGCCGCTCACCCGGATCTCCGGGGTAAAAGCCGGGGACAGCATTGCGGTGAGGCTCAGGGACGGCCGGATCGGCGCGAAGGTGACTGAGGCTGTTCCTGATGTGGAGTGATGGAGATTAACGCGGATAAGGAGAACCCGGATGGCGGAGGAAGTAAAGAGCACCGGCGGTAATGCGCAGGAAGAGGCCAAGAAGGAAATCACGATCGAGGAAGGCTTAAGGCAGCTGGACGGGCTTCTGGAGAAGCTGAAGGAGGAAGAACTGCCCATCGAGGAATCCTTCGCCCTCTACGAACAGGGAATAAAACTGGTGAGAGAGGTGACAGGCCGCATCGACCGGGTGGAGAAGAAGGTCCAGCTGCTCTCGGAGAGCGGGCAGACGGAGGATTGGGAGGATTAGGATGAGTGCTCAGTTATCTCATGAGTTTTTCGATGAGCTGAAGGAGAAGACCGCGAGGGTCAACGCCCTGATCGAGCCCTTTTACCCGGAGAAGGGAAGCTTCAACGCCGAGGTCGTAGAGGCGATGAATTACAGCTTAAGGGCCGGGGGCAAACGCTTAAGGCCCATGTTCATCCTCGAGACCCTGAGCATGTACGGCGGGGATGTCCGCAAGGCCGCGCCGTTCATGGCAGCGCTGGAGATGATTCACACCTACTCGCTGGTTCACGACGACCTTCCGGAGATGGACAACGATGAATACCGCAGGGGGCTGAAGACCACCTGGGCTGTCTACGGACAGGGCATGGCGGTGCTCGCCGGGGACGGACTGCTTAATTACGCTTATGAGACGGCTGCAGGAGCCCTTGCGGCAGCGGAAGACGAGACCGGGTTAAGAAGAGCGGCGAGGGCGCTTTCGATACTCGCTGGCAATGCCGGGATCAGCGGAATGGTCGGAGGGCAGTGTGCGGATCTGATGTCGGAGGCGGGGAGGAGACCGGAATCTCCCGAGCTGCTCCGGTATATCCACACCAACAAGACCGCGAGGATGATCGCCAGCGGGCTGACCATCGGGGCGGTGCTTGCCGGCGCTCCGGACGAGGATGTCCGGAAGCTGGACAGCATAGCCGACGCGGTGGGTATCGCGTTCCAGATCCGGGACGACCTTCTGGACGTGGAGGGAGACGCGGCGGTACTCGGCAAGGCGACCGGACAGGATGCGCTGGACGGCAAGATGACCTATATCACGGTTTTCGGCATGGACAAGGCCAAAGAGGACGTGGTGAGATACACGGAGGAGGCCCTTGTGCTCTTCGATGCCCTCACCGCCTCCAACCCCTTCCTGAGAAATCTTCTGATCTCCCTGGTGGACAGGGACAGGTAAAGTTTTCATGAGTGCTCTGTTAGATTCGATAAAGAAGCCGAACGATATCAAGAAGATCGCGCCGGAGAACTACGACCGGCTCGCTGACGAGATCCGCGATTTTCTTGTGCACTCCGTAAGCGAGACCGGCGGCCACCTCGCCAGCAACCTCGGGGCGGTGGAGCTTACCATGGCTCTCCACCTCGCGCTGACCCTGCCCCGGGACAAGATCGTGTGGGACGTCGGGCACCAGTCCTATACCCATAAGATCCTTACGGGGCGGAAGGAGGAGTTTAAGAACCTCCGGCAGTTCGGCGGGATGTCCGGATTCCCCAAGAGAAGGGAGAGCGAGTGCGACGCCTTCGACACCGGGCACAGCTCGACGTCGATCTCGGCGGCCCTCGGCATGGTCAAGGCCAGGGACATCAAGGGGGAGAAGTCCACGATCGTCGCGGTGATCGGCGACGGCGCCCTGACCGGGGGCATGGCGTACGAGGCGCTGAACAACGCTTCCAAGCTCAATACCAACCTGATCATCATCCTCAACGACAACAACATGTCCATCTCGGAGAATGTGGGCGGACTCTCCAACTACTTAAACGACATCCGGACCTCGGACAGCTACCTTCACCTTCGCGACAAGGTTTACTACACGATGAACGACAACATGCCGCGCGTGGTGAGCGGCATCCGCAGGGCGAAGAACTCCCTTAAGCAGCTGATGATTCCCGGGATGTACTTTGAGGACATCGGTATCACCTACCTCGGTCCGGTGGACGGTCACAACATAAAGAACATGGTCAGGGCAATCAATGACGCGAAGCGCACCCGCAAGGCGGTCATCGTCCACGTCCTGACGAACAAGGGCAACGGCTACGGCCCCGCGGAGCGGCATCCCGCGCGCTTTCACGGGACGTCCCCGTTCTATGTTGACACCGGGCTTCCGAAGAAGAAGAAGGAGAAGGCGGACTGGACGGACGTGTTCTCCACCGTCATGGTCAAGATGGGCCAGAGGAATGAGAACGTCGTGGCAATCACCGCGGCGATGACGGACGGTGTGGGGCTTAAGCGCTTCCGCCACAGTTATCCGGAGCGGTTCTTCGACGTAGGCATCGCGGAGCAGCACGCGGTGACTTTCGCCGCAGGGCTTGCGACCGGAGGGCTCATCCCCGTGGTTTGCGTCTATTCGTCCTTCCTGCAGCGGGCCTACGACCAGATCGTCCATGACGTCTGCCTGCAGAAGCTCCATGTCGTCTTCGCCATCGACCGGGCAGGCCTGGTCGGAGCGGACGGGGAGACGCACCAGGGCATCCTTGATCTCTCTTATCTCGCGACGATTCCCGGACTTGAGGTTCTGGCCCCGAAGAACAAGTGGGAGCTCTCGGACATGATGAAGTATGCCGTCGCCGCGGACGGCCCTGTGGCGGTGCGCTATCCCCGCGGGACTGCGTGCGACCGCTTTGAGGAGTTCCGCGCGCCGGTGGAATCCGGCAGGGCGGAGATTTTAAGGCGCAGAGAGGGAATGGAGGCGGGAGACAGGAAAGGAGTCCTCATCCTCGCAGTAGGAAGCATGGTGGCGGAAGCGGATGATGTCTGCACCATCCTGGAATCCGGAGGCTGCTCCTGCAGCCTTGTCAATGTCCGGTTCGTGAAGCCGTTTGACCATGAACTTATTGCGCGTCTTGCGCCTCTGCACGAACTTGTCGTAACCATGGAGGAGAATGTCTGCACCGGAGGCTTCGGTGAGCGGACGGCGGCGTTCGTCGAGGAGAGCGGGATCGACGTCCCTGTGCTCCCTGTGGCGATTCCGGACGCGTTTGTCCCCCAGGGAACAGTGCCTCAGCTCCTTAAGGCGCTGGGAATGGACGCGGAGAGCGTGGCGGGGAGAATCAGGGCGAAGCTTGATGACGGCGGGGCCGGGGCCGCGGACGGAGGAGACAGGCAATGAAAACCAGGCTTGATGTGCTCCTTGCGGAGAAAGGGCTCGCCTCATCCAGGGAGAAGGCCCGCGCGCTCATCATGGAGGGAAAGGTTTTCGTAAACGGACAGCGCGAGGACAAGCCGGGCAGCGCATTCGATCCGGAGAGCGCGGAGATTGAGGTGAGGGGGAGCGTGCTCCCCTATGTCAGCAGGGGCGGGTTAAAACTGGAGAAAGCACTCAAGGTTTTTCCCATTCGTCTT
>OMSM01000519.1 GCA_900313745.1 uncultured Lachnospiraceae bacterium | reverse complement strand
TTATACTCATATTGATCCCCGAATCTCTTACAACCCAAACCAAACCAGTACAAGACTGATCAGCGCCAGTCCGGCAACAAATGTCCAGAAGAACTTAAATACCTGCTCAACCTTGAGTCTCGCGCATACCGCATGAGGAACTGTCATGCTGATGAAGGTCACCACCAGGCAGAAAAGAATCTGCAGCTGTGCGTCCACCATCAGGATTCCGGTGGAGAAGCCGCTCAAGAACATGGCGGAGAACAGCGCCGACATCACGTAAACCTTGATGCAGTGGGTAAGGCGGAACATCGCCAGCGGCCTTCCGCTGTATTCCGCGAGGGTTCCTTCGCAGATCTCCGTCTCCGCTTCGGCAATATCGAACGGATGCATTCCGATCTCACAGGGAATAACCAGCAGCATTGCGATCGCTGCAGGAATCATGCTGATGTGAGTAAGGATTGCTCCGTTCTCCGCCTGGTACTCCGCGATGCGGGCCAGGGAGAAGGTCACGCCGATGTCCGTTCCGCGTCCGGCAAGCCTGCCGACAGCAAGAATGACGAACACGAAGGGCAGCTCATAGGAGACCATCGCCACCATCTCACGGGAAAGGCCGACACCCGCGAAGGGTGATCCGGAGGCCGCCGCGCCGATGATCATCGTCACACTGACAAAGGTCAGGAGGTAAAGCACGACGATGAGATCCGCACCGGTGCTGAACATCGTGTGCCCGAGCATCGGGACAAAGAGCGCGGTCGTGAGCAGGACAACCAGGCCGACCAGCGGAGCGTTCAGGAAAATTCCCTTTTTCGCGTGCCTGGGAACGATCGTCTCCTTGCCGCAGCATTTAAGGAAGTCATACCAGGGCTGCAGGATCGGCGGGCCGACACGGTTCTGCATTCTCGCAACCAGACGGTTATTGATACCCGTTAAGAGCACACCCATAACCACCGTGAAGAGGATGCCCGGGAAAATCAGTATTTTAATCGCTGAAATCAATACACTCATGAGTACCGTATCCCCTGTATTAATGAATGAACAGTAACGTGAACGCAATTACAATGCTCATCGCGGCAAGACCGTAGAGCGTGTAGTCATTCACAACACCGCTGTGCCAGTCGCCCATCGTCTTGAAGTAATGGCGGAGATTGTGCTTGAAGCCCCAGAAGAGATCGCTGCCTCCGACCTGGGAATAGACGCTCTCCTCGCCGGAGAAGAAGGACTCGTATTTCGCTTCCTTCGCATCCATGAGCGCAATCGCGGGCTGATGGTCCCTGGCAGGGCCGATCACAGCCTTGGCCGCTTTCTTCTCGGGATCAGCCGTGAGCGAGACAAGGCAGACCGCGCAGGTTACGATCAGCAGAAGGATAATCCACGCAACCGGGTTCCAGAGGCCGATGATCGGGGCGCTGAAAGCCGGCGGAGCGGTCACTCCGGACGCCGCTGCCTTGCTCGTTCCCATCATCACTCCGATGTAGTTGAAGGAATTCATCGCATCCGCCGAGGCAGGTGCGAGAAGTACTTTCTGCATTGCCTGCGGGAATACGCCGGTGACGATGCAGAGCACCGCGAGGAACCACATCGGGATCTGCATTGCGGCAGGCACTTCCTTCGTTCTCTCGAATTCCGGAGAGAGCTGACCGAAGAATACGCTCTGGGATACCTTCACGAAGGAGGCCAGGGTCAGAACCGAGGACAGCAGGCAGATCACACAGATCACCACGAAGAAGAAGTTGCTGGTCGCCGCGGCGCGCTCAAAGGCTGCCTGGTAGATCATCCATTTGGAGGCAAAACCGTTGAACGGCGGAAGTCCGCTGATGGACGCCGCTCCGATCAAGAACAGCGCGCAGGTCTTCGGCATCTTTTTGGAAAGGCCGCCCAGACGGTCAAGATCCAGGGATCCGGTTGCGTAGTAAACCGCACCGGCCGTCAGGAAAAGCAGACCCTTGAACAACGTGTGGTTCAGAGCGTGATAAAGTCCTGCGGAAAGTCCCAGCGCATTGCCAAGGCCAATGGCGCAGACCACGTAGCCCACCTGAGAGATGGAGTGGAACGCCAGAAGGCGCTTGAAGTCATGCTGGTTGAAGGCCATCGTCACGCAGATGAAGCAGCTGAGCGCGCCGAGTACGCAGATCAGGTACTGCAGCGACGTCTTGTCCATATAGCGGAAGATGGTATAGCACAGGCGGATAATACCGTATACGCCGCACTTGGTAAGGACACTCGATACCATCACGGAGATGGATGCGGGCGCTACCGTAGGTGCGTCTGCTTCCGGCGGATGGAACGGGAACAGGTAGGTCTTGGTGGCAAACCCAAGGAACAGGAATGCGAACGCTACCGCCGTCACCGTGTTGTGTCCCTTGGGAAGTTCCGCCGCGATCTGTGCCAGATTCAGTGTGTGAAGCTGGGAATACAGAAGGGCGATACCTGTCAGGATGCACGTGGAGCCCATGGAGCCGACGACAAGGTACTTCATCGCGCCCTCCAGCGCCCCCGGATAATCCGTGCGGAACGCCGTCAGAGCAACAGCTGTCATGGTCATGATCTCAACCATAACGAAGATGTTGAACAGGTCTCCGGAAAGCACCAGGCCCATGACGGAGCCGGAAAGCATAAGAAACAGCGTGTAGTACTGCTGCAGCGCGTCGTCACGGTTCATGTAGGTCATGGAATAAACCGCCACGACGAACACCATCACCGCAACCATCAGGCCGAAGAACAGGCTCAGGGCGTCGACCTCGACGCCGATGCCGATCGCCCACCCGCTCACGGGTTCCCACCCTCCGAGCCAGGAGGTGATGACCTGATGCTCAAAGAATACCGGCTTAACAAGAATCAGCATCAGGATGAGCGGGATGCCGGCAGCGATCATCAGTATGATGTCGCGAAGCTTCTCATCCGAGCGTCCGACCAGTGCGATGACAAACGCTCCGAGGAAGAGCGTCATAATCGACAGAATAGGAAGTTGTGTGATAATCTCGCTCATCAGCCCCTAAGCCTCCTGATCTCACTGGTATCCAGTGTATTGTACTGCTCCTTCAGCTTGATGATCAGGCTGAGGGTCATCGCTGTCGTACACGCACCGATGACGATCGAAGTCAGCGTCAGTGCCTGAGGGATGGGATCGACGAAGAAGCTCTGGCGGGTCAGCTCTCTGATCGTCCAGATCGGAGCTGTTCCGCCGGCATTGAACCCGACCGAGACGATAAGCAGGTTCACGCCGTAATCCACAAGTCCCAGACCAATACAGATCTTGATCAGATTTCTCTGTGTTACCGTACAGTAAAACCCAATGGCAAGAAGTGCAAAGGAAGCCACGTAGTTAAAGACAATCATTTCGCTCCCTCCTCTCCGGCTGCCTCCGCCGTCTCCGGTTTGTCGGTGCTCTCCGCCTCCGGCTCCTCAAAGGAACTGAGCATGAGCAGAAGCAGGCCCGCTATTCCGGCCATGACGTGGTAGCCTACCGCATCGTTCATTAAAACACTGGTTTCCAGCCAGTGTCCCGGGAACACGTAGTTGAAGCAGAAAACCGTTCCGGCAAAAATGCCCAGAAGGGCGATCAGCACATAAATGATCTCGGCAATGGCCTCGGAGCTGTGAAGGAAATGCTCGCTGAATGTCTTGTGAAGCGCTTTTCCGCCGTAACCGAGGTATACCAGAAGAACCGCGGCCGCCACCAGCACACCGCCCTGGAAACCGCCTCCCGGGCTCGAGTTGCCGTGGAAAATGACATAACAGCCGTAGATTCCGGAGAGCGGCAGAAGCACATTTACACAGCTTCTGACAATAACCGCTTTTTTCTTATACTTCTTCATCTTGTAAGCTCCTCCTCCCGATCGATCTCCGGGCGTTTGGCAACCTTGCGGAGAATAACCATCGATCCGGAAAGGGCGCCGATGAGGATAAAGCTCTCACCTAAGGTATCATAGCCACGGAAGTTGAAGACTACACTGAACACGGCATTAAGTGACGCCGTCTTTTCGAGGTTCTCATTGACGATGACCGCAGCCGCCCCGTCGGCACTGCTGTTGTCATAGGAGGAAGGATCCTCATACAGGGCCATGGCCGGCGCGCTGCTTCCGTCATAGGTTCTGGCGGACATATCCATGTTCACCACGGCGATCATCCCGCAGAACACGAAAAGGGCCAGGGACAGAATGAGAACGTAATGCTTAGTTTTGCTCATCGGGCTCTCTTTCCTCCTTTTCCGGATGTACCTTCTTTAACGCTATAATGTACAGCATCGTGGGGAGCACCGCTCCTACGGACACCTCGGCGATGGCCACATCAGGCGCCTGCAGCATGATGAACTCAAGGCCTATGAACGTCCCGGTCGCAGCCAGGGCAAGCACGGCACTGATCAGTTTTGTGGACCGCACCGCTGTGATCGCAGAGGCGACAGCGCCGATCAGCACCAGCGTATTCAGAACGACAATCAATACTCCGTTCATGCCTCCTGAACCTCCTTTTCCTCGGGATACTCAGCCACGGGCTCTTCCGCACCGCTTCCGAAATCCATGGCGTAATCGTCAATCACCATGCGCTTCTTCGGGCGGATTCCCATCTTGTAGGAGGCCTTGATCAGCGCGTGATTGGAAATCGGGTTCGTGCCAAGGATCAGCAGGGCGAAAAGCGCGAGCTTGATGACAGTTCCGAATCCCAGGCCATGGGGTAAAGCATAGAAGATCGCCGCAAGAGCGATCATCAGGGTGCTCATCGTGGCAATACAGGTCGACGCCTGGAGCCTGCCGAAGACATCCGGCATTTTAAGCACTCCATATACCCCGACGGCGGCAAAGAAAATGCCGATAATCATGAATATCAGACTGATAATGCTTAGTAATGTCATACCCTGCCCTCCAGATACCGGGAAACAAACACGGTGGAGACAAACCCCAGAACAGCGACGACGAGGGCGATATCCAGATAGATCGCTCTCCCGCTGTACATTGAATAGAGAACCAGTGCCGTGGACGTCACGAGATCCAGCGAATCCGCCGCGCACAGCCTGTCCGCCGCCGTCGGTCCGTTGACAAGACGGACGAGGAGGACTAAATCCAGCAGCACATAGATAATTGCGCCGATAATAAGATAGGTCATTCCCATATCCTCCCTATGCCTTTCTCCATGCGGCCCTTGATGATCTCGCCGGCCTTCTGGCGGTCCGTGGTTTCCACGTTGATCCAGTGGATATAGTAGTAATTGTTTCCCTTGTCATCCTCTGCCACATCCATGGTGATGGTGCCGGGCGTCAGGGTGATGCTGTTCGCGACCATGGCCAGGCCGTAACCGCTCTTGATCTTCTTGGAACCGGGGATCCGGATGATGCCGGTTCTCGTGTCGCCCATGTCCTTGGAGAGGACGATCTTCGCCATCGAAATATTCGCCTTTACCATCTCCACGAAGAAGATGCAGACGGAATAAATGAGGATCCAGAAGAGACGCACCGGGTTGTAGAGATAGAACGGACGGCTCTGAATCAGGAATTTAGTCGCGAATGCGGACACCGCCGCCGCGACAAAGAGACCAAGATAGATCTCCCTGATATTGACCGACCACACCAGCAGCTCCCAGAAAAGGAAGCTGAAGATGAATACCGACAGATATGCCGGAAGCTTGTTTTTGTCCATGGACGTAACCTCCCATGAAGTATGGAAAACGCTGTGCTCCAGCGGTTTCTCACGTTGCCTCAATACTGATAACCGACGCGTCGAAGCCGCTCGTCATCTGTACATCTGTGGCGCCGCAGACCCTGCAGCCGCTTGTCTCCTCGGAGGGCTCTCCCTCCGCGCCGCAGACCCTGCAGCGAATTCGCGTGGGCAGCTCCTCAAAGCTTAAGGATGCCTTATCCGCGATCGTCCCCGGCTTAAGAATATCGAAGCACCGGACTACGTACTCCGGTATGATTCCGGAATACCGGCCTATGCCGATCTTAATCCCGACAACCGACTGTGCCCCGTTGTCCTCAGCCGCCTTCTCCGCCACTTTGAGAAGGGAGCGGGTAATGCTCATCTCGTGCATATCAGCAGTCCATGCAGGAGAAGCAGGGATCGATGGACGCCACAATCAGGCCCGCGTCCGCAACGGTGTTGCCCTTCAGCATGGTCACCAGCGTAGGGGCGTTCTTGAAGGTCGGGACATGGATGCTCACACGGTAGTTGTTGACGCCGCCATCCGTGACCACCTTGTACACAAGGTGTCCTCTGGGAGCCTCATGCCTTGCGACGAACTCTCCTGCGGGTACGCGCGGAATCTTGTTGCCGAGATTGATCGGGCCCTCGGGGAGGTTCTCTACCGCCTGGCGGATGATCTTCATGCTCTCATAGATTTCCAGCACGCGGATCACCACGCGGGCATAGACGTCACAGGAGTACTCCACCGGCACCTTGAACTCAAAGTCCTCATACCCGGAGTAGGGAGCATCTCTTCTGACATCCACATCAATACCTGACGCCCTGGCGTGAGGGCCGCAGGCGCCGAGACGCAGGGCATCCTCATTGGTGAGAACGCCGACGCCCTTGGTGCGCATCGCGACCGTTTTGTCCGTCGTCAGGAAATCGGTGATGGGAGCCATCCGCACTTCAAGATCGTCCATCGCGCCAAGAATCATCCTGCGCATGTCATCGCTGATGTCGCGCCTTGCTCCGCCTATTGTGTTCATCGCATAATTCACGCGGTTGCCGGTAAGCGCCTCGAGGGTGTCCATCGTGCGCTCCCTGTCCTTCCAGATCTGCATGAACAGGCTGTCATGGCCGATGATGTGGCATGCGATGCCCAGCCACAGAAGATGGGAATGAATCCGCTCCAGTTCTTCTGTGATCACACGGATGTACTGTCCTCTCTTCGGGACTTCCATGCCGGCGATATTCTCGACACTCATAGCGTAGGTAAGTGCATGGGAATGCGAACAGATGCCGCAGACACGCTCGACGAGAACGATGGTCTGAATAAAGTTGCGCTCCTGAGCGAGGCGCTCGATGCCGCGGTGGTTGTA
>OMSM01000524.1 GCA_900313745.1 uncultured Lachnospiraceae bacterium | reverse complement strand
TGTCGACGGCTTCCGAGGGACAGCTTCCGTTAAAATAATTGTTCCACAGGCTTCCGCCAGCGCCGATGGTCTCCCACATCCAGATCCGGCTCTCCATAATCGGTGCTTTTACGTAACGCTGTCTGGTGCCGTTGCCGCCGGTTAAGGCCACGCACTGCTTATCCGGTCCCACCGCCTTAAGGAAGCGGATCACCGACGCGACATGGGCATAGTCCTCGTAGGGCTCATCCTCCCTGACACTTCCGTCGATAAACAGCGGGCTTACAAGGAAGTCAAAACTGTCCCGGGCGTCATAGAGGTCTATCCCCGAATTGAGCGCGGAAAACACATGGTCCATGTCGAAAATTTCCGAAACGTACGCCTTGTCCTCACCGTAGGACTTGATGATCTCCCGCATGGAGTGCATATGTCCCCGGGCAAGGCCTGCCTTCCAGGTTCTGTACTCCTTAAACTCCTCCGCCAGGTAGTCCGGCCCCTCCGGAATCTCCTTTCCTGTCGCCGCCCGGAACGCGCCGCGGCACTTCGGGCAGTAGCAGGGGCCGTAGCCGAATACGATGCAGTTCTCCCAGACCCCGTCCAACGCATAGCGGCCCATCAGGTTATGCATGTATTCAAACGCGTGCTCTCTCCCGTAAACCGCGGAATAGCAGGGACGGATGATTCTGTCGTTCCACCCCGTAAGGGGTGTGCCGTCGGCGTTCTGCCCGAACCAGTCCGGGTGTTTTTCGTACCTCTCCCTCTCCACGCCCCGGAAGTCCACCCGCGCGATGACGCGGATTCCTTCCCTGTGGCACGCTTCGATCAGCTCCTTTAGGAAGTCCCTTCCATTCATAAAGCGGTTCGGGCGCCCGAAGTCCGTGGCGTCCGGAAAGAAATCCATCACTCCGCCCGCATTCACAACAATGCAGTTCATCCCGTTGTCCAGCATGTACGAGACGACCTTCCCGGCGTCATAGTCCGCGAGATCTGCTTCCCTTAAGACAGTCTCCAGCACGCGGAGCTGCTCCTGATACCAGTACTTCATCGCAATTCCCTCTCTGCTCCCGTCCAGACCGGCACCGGCCTGAACGGCAGCCTCTGTTCGCCCGCCTTATCCCTTCGCAAGACAGCTAAAGTGAGATCAGCGCCTGCTCTCCCAGCCGGTCAAGCTCAAGCACTACGGTATCCTTCTCCCTCAGGACCCGGATATTCCCGGTTCCGATCATAAGCTGTGCCTCCGGAAGAGGGATCTGTCCGCAGGAAGCGCCTTCTTCCGTCCTCCCGGAACCGCTGCCCTGAAGGAGTTCCTCGGAGAGCCGGATCCTGACCGGTCCGAAGGGCAGTACATTCTCCACCGTGCCCGGCGCGCCGCCGGTACCGGCCAGGTTGATGACATGGGCCATAAGGTGCCCCCCGCTTTCAGAGAGGACGAAGCCCGCCATTCCGGGGCCGGGCGTGTCAAGTTTTGCCCCGAATATCCCCGACAGCACATAGCGCACGGCGCCGGCAAGCACTCTCCTCAGGTCCGGCAGGCCGAACCGTCCGAACGCCGCGTCGATGCCCGCGGGCATATAGACAACCCTGGCTCCGCCGGCGAGTTCTCCCGCATAAACCGCCGCGGCTGTCCCGGGCTCCCGGATGTAGGAGAACTCGGGAGGATAGATCGGGAATGGCGGAATAAAGCGCATTACCGGCCTAAGGGGGCCGTCGGAGCTGCTGACCCGGATCGTTCCTCCGAACGGAACGATGTCCGTATCTTCGAGTCCGTCCGCAAGAAACTCCGGCCGGCTTTCAATGCGCAGGTAGCTGTGCCCATCCTGTACCGCCCAGCTGTCCTGATCGACCGCAGACCCCAGAGTATCCCTGCCCGGGGTCACTCTGAGTATATCGTAGAGTGGTCCGGGGCCCTTCCATTCCCCATCTTCATCGAACAAACCGGTGTCGCCGGTCAGGATAAGGCTGCCGCCTCCTGCAGCCCAGTCCGAAAGTTTCGCCTCCTGCTTATCTGTAAGGATCGCCAGATTGGGAAGGACCAGCACCCGGAGCTGATTCCTGTACGCATCCAGGTCGTCCGCATGCACAGGCAGAAAGGGGATTCCCTCATCCATCAGCGCCTTTGCCGTCCCCCTGAACGCCGCGGCGCATTTATTCCAGGAATCATCCCTTCCGTAATAGACCGCTGTCTCCTGGTTCCAGAGGATTCCCACCTCCGCGAGAAAACGCCGGCCTGCTAGTGCTTCCGCGTTATCCGCGTACGTCCGGAGCAGTTCGCCGCTGATGTTAAGGCGCCTTCTGTCCAGGAGATTTGCGCTGATTACGTGCATCCAGGGAGACAGTCCCCCCGCCGCACCGGCATTCATCCATGTCCTGGCTTCCCGCGGCGTCGCCGCCGTAAGCCGGAAGGTCCGGACCCCCTTGTAGTAGTGCGCCATGCTCTCGGCGACATTGATCCTGCTGCCTGAAAGCAGGTTTAACAGGAGTCCGTTCAGGATATTCTGGCCGAAGCCGCCTCCCGGATACCGGCTCTGATGATCGCAGAAGACCATGCGCGTGCCCGGAATAATGGCCTTCAGATCGTAAAATCGGCCGCCGGTCTCAAAGGGATCCGCATTCAGCATGCCGCACCAGAGGCAGTCCTCTCCGCCGCACTCCCGGACAACCGATTCGTAGAACCGGAAAAGCTCCACCCGGAGGGCGTAGCTCCAGCGCACCCAGCGCCGATAGACGGGATCCGTCCAGTCCGCCCTCTCCGGAAGTTCGCTCCCGGCATCCTCCCGGAACCTGTCCCTGCAGGCACTGCAGTAGCAGATGGTTCTTCTGTCGTTGCCGGACCAGCTGTTGTCCGCAAAGCCGTCCGGATGATAGCGCTCTGCGATCTCGCGGAAGATGGCCGGGATATACTCACGGTAATACCCGCCGTTGATGCAGGTCATATAGCGCTCCTGCGCCATGACGGGATTTCCGTCCCGGTTCTTCATGTACCACTCCGGGTGCCTGCTGAAAAGCTCTCCGTTCGTCCGGTTGATATCCATCCTGGCGACGACGGACAGCCCGCACTCCCTGGCAGCACGGTTCCACTCGCCGAAATAATCCCTGCCGCCCAGGTTCCTGGCGTGGTACTGGCCTTCATACCGGCTCGGATAGTAGCTGACGATGCCGCCGGCATTAATCACCACGCCCTGGATTCCGTTCTCCCTCCAGAATTCCTTCCAGACAGGGAGGTCGTCCCTGCCCGGATCGTCCTCCGTCAGGTTGACCTGTGCCCAGACGCGGGCTTTCTCATACCATCTGATATATTCTGTCATAATGCCCCCGCAGCCGCCGGTACCAGCGATTCTTAAACGGCACCCTTGGCTCTCACCGGCTGTCACCGGCTCTCATGAGTTTTGCACCGCGTACACATACCTACTGCTTGATTCCGCTCACTGCCACGCTCTGCACGATATATTTCTGCAGAAAAAGGAACATGATGGTCAGTGGAATTGCGCTCACCACGGCGACTGCCATTCTGGGGCCGTAGTAGATCGCGTTTTCCTGCGAGTTAAAGATCGAGACACCGACCGAGATGACCTGTTTCGTCCTGGTGCGCAGTATAACCAGCGGCCAGAGGTAGCTGTTCCACTGCCCAAGCACCTGGAGAATGGACAGTGTTGCGATCAGCGGCTTGCTCAGGGGCACAATAATCCTGAAGAAGATAGTCCACTCGTTCGCGCCGTCGATATATGCCGACTCGCGAAGGGAATCGGGAATTCCGTCGATGTTCTGCCGGGCGAAGAAGATGCCGTACACATACCCGCCTGCGCCGAGCAGAAGGGGAAAATACGTGTCGATCATTCCCCACTTTTTGTACTGGAGATACAACGGGATCATGCGCGACTCAAAGGGCATCATCATGACGGCCAGCATGAACACGAACCAGAAATTCTTGAGTGCGAAGCGTCCTTTGGCGAAGGCGTATCCGCTGGTCAGCGCGAAAAATACCGCGATAAAAGTGTGCGTAACCGTAAGGAAGGTAGTGTTCAGGAAATAGCGGGCCAGCGGGATAGACGTAAACGCGATCTGGTAATTGAAGAGCGACGGCTCGTGGGGCATCAGGGAGAATGCCGGGAGGGTCGACACCGAGCGCCGGTCGAAGGACAGCGAGATGGCCCAGGCCATGGGAATCAGAACGATGGCCAGGATAAACAGCAGGATCAGAATGACGATAACTTTCCGTATTTTCTTCGCTTTCATGTAAGGTCCCTCTCAATTCTTCCGGAAGAATCCGGTCATACGCAAATTGATCAGCGTGATGACGAATGTAAGTGCAAAGAGAATCATGGCACCGGCACTGGCAATTCCGTATTTCGGTGCCTCAAAACTGAACTGATAGATGTACATCAGGATGGTCTGAAGCATACCGCCGGGGCGCCCCGCGGACGAGTTATTGCTGA
>OMSM01000526.1 GCA_900313745.1 uncultured Lachnospiraceae bacterium | reverse complement strand
TCTGCTGGGTCGATTCTTTTGCGTAATAGTCCCAAGCCCGTGCCCGGCCGCGCCCCGGAACTGGTAGTCCGTCATGTAGTGAACGTCTTGAGTGTGAACGTTGTAGTCGGCTCCTCCGAGGAGCCCCACGCTCCATTGTGCCCGGAGGGTGAAGGGTAGAAGCAATAGAATGACTACGAGGAGAGAGGATCTGTTTTTCAGAGTTTTTCCAAAAAGTAAACAAATATACAAAATTTCTCCGTTAAAAATCCCTATTCCATCGAGAGCCGTTCATGGTTCGCATTCCCGGAAAAATGACTATCTTCGCGAGAAACTGATGGAACCATGAAGAAAACCGTCGTCATTTCGGCCCTCCTGGCCGTCCTGCTGAGCATCCTTCCCGCCCGGGCTCAAAGATTGTATTTCACGACCGAGCAGCTGCCGGACCTGATCCAGTGCCTGCCGGCGCCTCCGGACTCGCTTTCGGCGGGTTTCGGGCACGATGTCCTGCGGTATTTCTGGGGCAAGGAGCAGCGTCAGGATTCCCTGCGCGCGGAAATCACCAAAAGGGATGCCGTCTGGACCTTCGAAGCGCTGATCGGTGAATTCTCCGTTCCCTTCGGCCTTCCCCTCTCGGAGGAGGCCACCCCGGCCATCTGGCGGATGCTTGTAAACAGCCTTTCCACCACGGACCAGATGCGCGCGGCTCCGAAGGCATATTTCCACCGGAGGCGCCCCTTCGAGGTGTTCCATGAGAAGATGCTTACCGGGGAAGAAGCATCGCTCAGCGGCGAAGGCAGCTATCCTTCCGGGCACACGATGCGCGGATGGACCACCGCCCTGCTGCTTGCCGAGGTCAATCCCGCTGCGGCCGAGGCCATCTTCGCCCGGGCCGCGATGTACGGGGAGAGCCGGGTCATCGCCGGCGCCCACTGGCAGAGCGATATCGTCGCCGGCCAGACATCGGCCGTCATCGGCTACACGCGGCTTCAGACAAGCCCTTTCTTCCGGGCCGACATGGCCGCGGCGCAGGAAGAGTTCCGGCGCCTGACCGTCGCGACAGGGCAGGACGGGCGCGAAAACTTCGTCTCGCTGACGGAGGCCGTACCGGATGCCATCCTGGAAATCAGGTACTTCGGCACCTATAATTTCGTCGGAGAGCGCATCGACGGATATCTGGCTCCCACGGCCCTCCTGACCCGCGAGGCGGCAGACAGCCTGAAGGCGGTGAGCGACGACGTGATGCGTCTCGGCTACCGGCTCAAGATCTATGATGCCTACCGTCCGCAGATGGGTGTAGACCATTTTGTCCGTTGGGCGGCCGACCGGAAGGATGTGAAGATGAAGCCTTATTTCTATCCGGACCTGAAGAAGAGCGTCCTTTTCAAGCAGGAATATATCATGGAAAAGAGCGGCCATACGCGCGGCTCCACCGTGGACCTGACCCTTTTCGACATGGCGACGGAGAAGGAAGTGGACATGGGCGGGACCTTCGACTGGTTCGGTCCCGAAAGCCATCCGGATTTCTGCGGCAATCCCGACACGGGGGTGTTCGATGCCCGGACCGCGGCGAAGCAGCGTCGGGGACTGACCGAGCAGCAGTTCCGTAACCGCCTGATCCTCAGGCAGGCCATGCTCCGCCATGGCTTCAAGCCGCTGGATTCGGAGTGGTGGCACTTCACCTTGAAGGATGAGCCCTTCCCGGATACGTATTTCGCCTTTCCTGTCTTTTAACGCTCTATGAAAAGACTCCTGAAAAAGTGGACGGAGACCAGCCTGGTGCTGCGGATCCTCATCGGCCTCATCATCGGTGCCGTGCTGGGACTTCTCTGCCCCCAGTGGACGGGCATCGGCATTCTGGGACAGGTGTTTGTGAGTGCGCTGAAGGCCATTGCGCCTATCCTGGTGTTCCTGTTGGTGGCTTCGTCCATCGCCAAGGCCCATGGCGGGCTGGGAGCCCGGTTCCGGACCGTCATCACCCTCTACCTCCTGACGACGCTCATCGCGGCTATTGTCGCGGTCGTGGGCAGTTTCCTCTTCCCCGTGATGATCAAGCTCCAGGGTGCCGGGGAAGGCAGTGCGCCCGGAGGGCTGTCGGACGTGTTCCTGACCCTCCTGACCAATATGGTGACGAACCCGGTGCTGTCCCTGTCCTCGGCCAATTATATCGGCATCCTGTTCTGGGCCATCGTCGTCGGCCTTGCCCTGAAACTGAAGGCCTCCGATAATACCATCCGCGTGGTCGGAGATTTCGCCGAGGTCATTTCCCAGACGGTGCGGTGGGTGATCCAGTTCGCCCCGTTCGGAATCCTGGGCCTCGTGTTCTCCTCGGTCTCCGAGAGCGGCCTGGAGATCTTCCGGGACTACGGGAAACTGCTGCTCCTGCTCGTCGGCTGCATGCTGACGACCTCGATGGTCGTCAATCCGCTGATCGCCTGGGCGTACCTCCGCCGC
>OMSM01000527.1 GCA_900313745.1 uncultured Lachnospiraceae bacterium | reverse complement strand
TCGCGGAAAAACTCCGCCACGCCCCGGTCAAACTCCCGCATCTCGACGAATTCGGCAAGATAGTTGTCGATCAGCCCCTTATAGATCCCATAGCTTAATCCGGTGATGAGAATGGTCAGAAAGAACACCCGGTAGCTGGTGTTCTCCCGGAAAAGCTCCTGCAAACGCCTTCGCATACTCTTATCCCTTCTGCGGGCGCCCCTTTCCGGGAACGCCCTGTGCCTGTCTGCGGCTGCCCGGCCTGTGCCGGCCTCTTCTGCCGATGCCGGGGTTTCACCCCAGCCAGAACTTCACCGCCCGGTCGATCCATCCGGCCGCCGCGGTATCCGACCCGGGACCCACGCCGTGGTCCACATCCGGGATCAGCTCGAACAGATGGTCAATCCCCGCTGCGGCAAGCGCCCTGTCCATCATGCGGGAATTCTCCGCCGGGACGCAGGAATCCACATCTCCGCACCAGAGATAGGTGCGGGGGTAGGCGGATGTCACATGGTGCTCGATACCGGCAAACTCCTCCGCGTCCGCCCCGGACTCCGCGCCGATCAGGTTGTCTCTCGTACCCATATGCGTGAGCGCGGGATCCATGGTGATCACCGGATAGCACAGCACGATGGCGCCGGGCTTCGGAAGTCCGTATTTAAGGTATCCCATATTCTCCGTGCCGAAGGACGCCGCGAGGTGGCCGCCCGCCGATGCCCCCCAGACCGAATAGTTCTCCGTATCCAGGCAAAACTCCTCCGCCCGGTCGAATACTTCCTTCACCGCCCGGGCCAGGTCGTCCTGCGGCGCGGGATACGCCGCCTTCGGAGCCACGCGGTAGTAGGCGATGACCGCGGAAATTCCCAGTTCGTTCAGTCTGCGGGCAAAGGGCACGCCCTCGATAAAGCTGCAGACCATGCCGTAGCCGCCGCCCGGCACGATCACCGCGGCAGGGTGCTTCTTCCCGTCCCGGAGCACAAAGCGGTCGTCCAGCGCATAGACATTGGTTTCCGGCTTCATAATCCTCTGAATATCCGCGGCCGCCTGCTCAGGAATGACATCGGGATTCGCGGAACCGGGCGCCTTGATAAAGCGCTCCCCGGAGACCGTCTCCGTCCTGCCAAGGAATTCCCGGACCAGCGTCACGGCCTGTTCGTCCCTCTGGGCGGCGATCATCTCCGCCGTCATGACAAATCCGCCCGGTGCCCCGGCTTTGTCATCCCCCGCGCCGTCTGTGCTGTCCGCGGCGGCGTCTCCCGGAGCCGGGACCGGAGCACCGGTCTGCGGTGCCGGCGGCACGTCAAAGCCGTGCACGCCTCTCTCCAGCACCACCAGTTCGCAGGAAGGCTTCCGATCCTCCTCCGCCGCCCTCTTCTCATAGGCGGCGAGCGCCTGTCTGGAATAGCGGACATTCACCAGCGGGTCGTCACTCCCGTGTACGATCAGCACCTCTCCGGGATAGGAGGAGATTTCCTCAAAGGGATCCATTTCCAGCACATCCGCCGCGTAGCTCCTGCCCAGCATCATCGGCCCGCAGGAGAAGGTCTCCGGAATATCCGCCGGGTCAAAGTGCGCTTCGATCATCTGCCCGGCGCGGGCGTCATCGGGGATGCAGAGCGCAGGGAAGAACATCGCAAGCTTCGCCGTCCTGTCCGGACACTGCGCCGCGGTGAGCGCGCTCACAAAACCGCCCTGGGAGAATCCCCACAGGACTACCTTTCCCGCAGCCGCAGCGGTCTCATCCTCCGCGAGGACGTACTCCATCACTGCCTTCAGGTCTTCCCTCTCGGTAAAGACGGTCATCGCCGCGGTATCCCCGTCGCTCTGGCCGTTTATCCCCCCTCCGCAGAAGTCGAAGGTATAGGCGCTGTATCCGGCGAGCGCCAGATCCCGGGCGTAATGCGCGACGCCGGTCCTGTCCCCCATGAAGCCGTGGCTTAAGATCACAGCCCCCAGGGACGGACGGTCCGTTCTCTTAAACATCGTGCCGCGGATGGTGAGACCATCTCTTTTTGTCGTGAATTCTTTACTCTCGATCATGAAATAACTCCTTGCTTTGTTCCTGCCAATTGAGATAACTGTGCCGCATACAGCAGCCGGACCGGTTCTGTTTACTCCCGGAATCCTCCGGTCGGACACCGCTCATTCCGCTCTGCGGCCGCATAAGTCTTACAGGGTTCCTTCCGGCAGCTTCCGCAGGGTCTCGAGCCGGAAGGCCGCGGGCCAGGCGACAAGCCACTGGGACGGGGAGTCCATCCACTTCCCGAAGGCTGTGGAAACCGCCTCGTCCTGGCTTCCCCTCGGCCTTTCGGCCTTGCCGTCCAGGACGTATGTCCCGTCGGAGATGCACTGCTGCCCGTGGAACCAGATGCCTTCCGCCCTCTCCTTCCAGAGGCTGTATCCCGTCTTCTCACAGAGCCGGAACAGGTCCGGAACATAGAACAGCGCATAGGGATCCATTCCTCCGTGGATTGAAACCGCCGTTCCGCCATGATAATGGAACCGCATCTGTTCCAGAAGGCTTCCTTTCCGGAACGGACGGTCGTAGTGCCACTGCCAGGTGGAGAGATAATAGGCCGCTCTCACGGCGAGGTCCAGGTACCACTCCGCTCCGGTGAGATCGTGCATCACCAGCGCACTCTTCAGAATCGGAATACAGGATTCCTTATCTATGGTAAAAATATCCAGGGCTCCCGCCGTGGTGAAGCCGTCTCTCTCAAAAGCCGCCGCATAGAAAGAAAGAGACCGGGCGGCCGCCTCCAGAGCCTCCTCGCTGCCGGTTCTCGCGGCATAGAGCGCGACAGCCCAGGCGAGAAAGGCACCCGCGGTTCCGTCCGTCACACAGGGCGTAAGATCCTTCTCAAGCCAGCTCTTGCCGATCTTTCCGTCCTTCTGCATGACCTCCATCGCGAAGAGAGCGATCCGGTCGGCGGCCTTCGTCCACTCCGGTCTGTCGACCCCCAGTTTCTCCGCTATACCGGCGGCATCCCAGAGTGCGGCGGCAGCTTCGCCCAGATTGCAGGCGTCGACTGTTTTGCCGTAGCCGTTGGTATACATGTTGCTGTCATAATGCGTGTGGATAATCCCTGTATCCGCCGATGTGGCGACCCAGGAATCCAGCACGCCGACCGCCATGCGCAGGGCTTCCTCATCCCCGGTCTTCCTTGCGTGCTCCAGAAGGGAGGCCGCGAAGGAGGCGTTCTGCCCGCACCATCCGATCTCGTACTTCTGATGGTCCCGCTTTACCCAGGCGCCGTCCTTCCAGGTATAGCCGATGGAGAAGCCCTTAAAGCCGTCTTCCTCCTCGGTATAGAGAAGCTTTGCGTAATCCACGCCCAGCTCCCAGAGCTCCTCCGGCGTGTGCTCCGGCGCAGGAACGGCACCGCCCATCCTCCAGGCGGCATCCAGCATCGCTCTGTAGCCGGACTTCGGGTGTTTCGTCGGCGTGATCACGAGCACCGCGCGGAAGACCGTCTGCTCCTTCGCGTCTTTGTCCTCGTAGCCGGAGACGCGCTCGCTGCCCAGATATATGGTCTGGGAATTCTTCTCGGGCCAAATCGCTTCCTGTACGGTATGATCCCCCTCGTCGTAGAGTGAGCAGGCACCGGCCTTGTTGCTGTAATCCAGGAAAAGGCCCACCGAGTAATCGGCTGTCTCCGTAAAGGAAGCTCCCGGAACCGACGCACAGCGATACGAGATCACATGAGGCTTCCCGGTATCGGCGTCCCGGTCCCCGGCGAAGTAAGTGGGAACCGTCTCCTCCTGCTTATTCTCCACAAGAGGGGACTCGTTCCTCACCTGGCTGTAATCCTTGATCATGGCGCGGTTTCCGTTGTACTGCACCGCCGGAACCATGGTAAAGTCCGCCTTCTCCGCAGTGACAAAACGCATGCACGCGTGTTTTGACGGCTCCTCAAGCCGGCGCTCCCAGATCACCGTCCCCTCCGGCAGATCCACCGCGAACCGGAAGCTGTCTTTTCCGCTCTCTCCGGCCTCCGCCGTGCCTACATAAATGTCGTCCAGATAGAAGGCCGTGCCCTTCTCTGTCTGTTCCCACCAAAGTGACTGCTGACCGTCTTTCATGCCTGTCCTCCTGTTCTCCGGTGTGCGGCGGCAGGTTCTTCCCTGAAGGATACCGCCCTTATGCGTGCGGTCTGTCTTCTCCCGGGAAGCTGTCTGCGGAAAAAGGCCGGAGCACTGCCGCTCCGGCCTTTTTCCCTTACGGATACGACTGTTTCACAGCATATCCATAGATTATCATGATTTATTCTGGCGTTCCACAAGACGTTCGCCGCAGTAAATCTCCCTGAGCTTCGGCTTGTCGATCTTGCCTGTCGCGTTGCGGATCACATTGGCGAAGATCAGTTTTCTCGGCCGCTTGTAGCGC
>OMSM01000528.1 GCA_900313745.1 uncultured Lachnospiraceae bacterium | reverse complement strand
GCGTACAGGCCGGGGGCGGTGTGGCCCTTCGAGAGGACGAAGCGGTCGCGGTCCGGCTTAGCGGGATCCGCGGGATCGATGTTCATCTCCTCGAAATACAGATAGGTGTAGATGTCCGCGGAGGAGAGGGATCCGCCGGGATGGCCGGCCTTCGCCGCGTGAGTTCCGATAAGAATGCCCTTGCGGACATGGTTGGCGTGGAGTTTCAGTTCACGATTGTCCAAAATTGCCTCCTTTCAGCCCCGGAGCCGCACTCCGGAAGCCAGCCCCGATGACGGGGCGTATGTTTTCCGGTTTACTTCTTCTGCCCGTAGTAGGCATTCGCGCCGTGCTTCCTGTAGTAGTGCTTGTCCTGCAGCACCTGGGGAGCCGGCTCCACGGCGCTGTTGATCAGCTCCGTGCGGTAGGCCATCTTCGCGACTTCCTCGAGCACGACAGCGCAGTGGACCGCGTCCTCCGCGTTTTTGCCCCAGGCGAACGGGCCGTGGTTCTTGCACAGGCAGGCTGTCACCGCCTCCGGATCCTTGCCCAGACGGGCGAACTCGGAAACGATCAGCTCACCGGTGTTCTTCTCATATGCCCCGTTGATCTCCTCGGCGGAGAGGCAGCGGAGGCACGGAACCGGGCCGTAGAAATAATCCGCGTGGGTGGTGCCGTAGCAGGGGATGTCCCTTCCGGACTGTGCCCAGCTCGTGGCATAGGAGGAGTGGGTGTGCACAATGCCGCCGATATTCTTAAAATCGCGGTAGAGCACCACATGGGTGGGCGTATCCGACGAGGGGTTCAGGTCTCCCTCGACCACGTTGCCCTCAAGGTCGACGATGACCATGTCCTCAGGCTTTAATTCCTCATAGGGGACGCCGCTGGGCTTGATGGCGAAGAGGCCGCTTTCGCGGTCGATCGCGCTCACGTTGCCCCAGGTAAATGTGACCAGGCCGTACTTCGGCAGAAGCATGTTTGCCTCATACACCTGTCTTTTCAGTTCTTCCAACATCCGAATTCTCCAATCCGAGGCGCCGGCTTCCGCTCCGGCCGTACGATAAGCCTCACGGATCACCGCCTGTCCGCCGCGCCTCAGGGCGGGCAGGCGGCTTTACAGCTTTTATATCAATCCTTTAAGGACAGGACTCAATAAACCGCGCCGATGAACTCATGCTCGGCGGGAAGCGTGCTGACGAATTTCGCCGTATAGGCAGCAAAGCCCTCGACATCCTCGGGATCAGGCTTAACGGTCTCGCCGACGCTGTCCGCGAACACCCTGGTGTCAAGCCAGTCGGCCAGCTCCGCCGACGCACCAGCCGCGCATTCCGCGCGATAGGCCGCCAGAAGGGCGATTCCCCATGCGCCGCCTTCACCCGCGGTCTCCATCACGGTCACGGGGGCATTCATCGCCGCCGCGAGAAGATTCTGCGCAACGCCCTTGGTGCGGAAGATGCCGCCGTGTCCCATAAGGGAATCCACCTCGACGTGTTCCTCCTTCATCAGGAGGTCATTGCCGATCTTGAGCGTCGCGAAAGCCGAGCAGATGTTCGCGCGCATCAGGTTCGCAAGGGAGAGTTTTGCCTCCGCGCCGCGGGCGATAAAGGGAACGCCGGCCTGGTCGCCCACCCCGGCAACAGGCTCGCCGGAGAAGAAGTTGTTGGCAATTACGCCGCCGCAGTCCTTGTCCCCCTTCATCGCCTCACGGTAAAGAGTCCCGTAGAGCGCGTCGCGGTCAACGGAAACGCCGAAGGCGGAGAGCGCCTCGCCGAAGACGCCTACCCAGGCGTTGAGGTCGGAGGTGCAGTTGTTGCAGTGGACCATCGCCACCTCGTCGCCGCTGGGCGTGGTGACAAGATCAAGCTCGGGATAAGGTTTGGACAGGGGCTTCTCGAGAACGATCATGGAGAAGACGGAAGTGCCTGCGGAGACATTGCCGGTGCGGACTCTCACGCTGTTGGTCGCCGCCATTCCGGTGCCCGCGTCGCCCTCGGGAGGGCACATCAGCGCGCCGCCCTTAAGGTCTCCGGAGGGATCAAG
>OMSM01000529.1 GCA_900313745.1 uncultured Lachnospiraceae bacterium | reverse complement strand
TGAGGGTTATGGATGGACTCGTCGAGCATGAGCCGGACGGAGGTGTCGTTCTTCTGCTTCAGCTCGGAAGCTCCGTCGAAGTCCCACCAGGGGAGGCACTGCTCCGCGGCGTCCACCCCAAGCTTCTCAAATTCGCGAAGCGCCTCAAGGGCGGTGGGTACGTCGTAGCCCTGGTTGGCGTCGATGCGGATGCGGACGTCCGGGCCGACGGCATTGCGGATTCTTGTGAGCGCGTCAATATCGTCGTCCAGGGAGATTCCGGTCTTGACCTTGAGGATGTCGAAGCCCTTCTCGAAGACGTAGCGTCTCGCGTGTTCCTCCATGACCTCCGGGCTGTTGATTCCGATGGTGATGTCGTTGTGGACGACGGGATTTGTCCCGCCGAGGATCTTCCAGACGGGCATTTCCTTCTTCTTTCCGATGATGTCGTAGAGCGCGATGTCGAATGCGCATTTTGCCGAGCCGTTGGCGTAGATAATGCTGTCCATCAGCTTGTGCGCACCCTCGATGTCCATGGGGTCAAAACCTGTAAAGGCCTCGGCAAAGCGCTTCATGACGAGGTAGCAGGTGTCCAGGGTTTCGCCGGTAACGAAGCCCAGAGGGGCGGCGGAGCCGAGCCCGGTGATCCCCTCGTCCGTATGCACGCGGAGGATCCAGTTGTCCGTCTCGGTGATCAGTCCGAAGGCAACGCGGAAGGGTTCCTTCAAAGGTGTGGAAAACCTGTCGATCTCAACATTGGTTATCTTCATAGACATCCTCCTTCGATATAATGCATAAAATGCATTCGAATCGTTAAGCTTCTCCCGGACCGCTCCCGATGCGCCGGACAGCGGCGGGACATAACATAAATTCAATTAGATTTAAAAATGCATTATTATAAATATAGTTTTCCCATACTAATTAGTCAAGGCTATAAGCTGACATGATATTGCATAAATTGCATAAATATGCAGCGCCTTGCATGTCCATGCTGCTGTTCGGGCCCATTCGGAAATAAGTCGAAGAGAACCCGCGAAATCCGGATGTTCCCGGGGCTGTGCGGAGCACCGGCAAAAATAACCCTTGAATCAGAAATACCCCTATGCTATAATCACGTTTGCTGCAGACAGTTGGCTGCAGATCCAGGGGAATCATATAATGGCTAATATTGCGGTCTCCAAAACCGTTCATGGGGGTTCGAATCCCTCTTCCCCTGCTCGGCAAAGCTCTGAAATCATTCGGTTTCAGAGCTTTTTTCATGTTATGATGGTTTTGGGTGTTCCGGGGCGTTTTTTCACGCACAGCGCCTGCCGGGAACACCGTTCATAGCGGCAGGTATTGAGTTTTGAGGGAAGCATGGAGGAAGCTGTCATGGCAAAGAGTTTTATCTGCGCACCGGACTATCCCGTGGTCACGACCCCGAAGGGGAAGATCAGGGGTTACTGCTATGAGGGAGTTTTTACATTCAAGGGAATCAAGTACGCCAATGCGGAGCGCTTTCATATGCCGGAGCCCGTTCCCGCCTGGGAAGGGGTGAAGGACGCGCTCTCCTTCGGCTTCAACTGCCCGACGCTGCGGGAGGACAACCGGGACGAATCCGCGTATCTGGATCACCGCTACTGGCCGAAGAACGAGAACTGCCAGTATCTCAACATCTGGACGACATCCATCGACAGGGAGGCGAAGAAGCCCGTCATGCTCTGGATTCACGGCGGCGGATTCGCGGACTGCTCCGCGATCGAGCTTCTGTGTGCGGACGGCGATGAGATGTGCGCATACGGCGACGTGGTGATGGTCAGCCTGAACCACCGCCTGAACATCCTCGGATTCCTCGATGTTTCCGCCTACGGGGAGCAGTACGCGAACTCAGGCAACGCCGGACTCGCGGACCTGGTCATGGCTCTTCGGTGGATTCATGACAATATTGAAAGCTTCGGCGGCGATCCGGGCAACGTGACGATTTTCGGCCAGTCCGGAGGCGGAGGCAAGGTCTGTGCGCTGCTCCAGTGCCCCGCGGCGGACGGACTTTTCCACAAGGCGGTAGTGCACAGCGGAATCCATGAGCGCCGCGCAAGGCCCGATGCGGAGACCAGCCGCATCCTCGTAGGGGAGATGCTGAAGTACCTGGAGATTCCGGAGGAGGAGATTTCCAGGCTGGAGAGCGTGGAGTACCACGACCTCGTGAAGGCGTACAACGCCGTTGTTCCGGGCCTCAGGGAGAAGGGACTTTCCGTCGACGGCTGGGCGCCGCTTGCCAACGGGTACTACAAGGGCTATGCCCGCCTGGACGGTTTCTATGAGCACGCGCTGACCGTTCCGACAATGATCGGCACCTGCTTCTCGGAATTCGAGCGCCATCCGGAGCAGAAGAGGAAATATGAGCTTTCCCGGGAGGAAATCATGGACCTTATCCGGGAGAAATACGGGGACAATTCGGAGAAGCTGGCGGATCTCTTCATGAAGGCGTATCCGGAGAAGAGCCTCGCGGATCTTCTGGTGCTGGATGCCGAGGTCCGTTACGGCTCCCTCGACCACATCATGAAGCGCGCGGCGAAGCCCGGCAGCGCTCCGGTGTACTCCTATGTCTTCGCCCAGGAATTCCGGAACTACGACAACGG
>OMSM01000530.1 GCA_900313745.1 uncultured Lachnospiraceae bacterium | reverse complement strand
GGAAATCCCCACGCTCCAGGCATACTCCACATACCATTTGATCTTTGCGAGATAGTCCGCCGGATCCTCCAGGTACTTCTCATATGATGTCCAGAAGCGCTGGCTGTTGATGTTGATGCTCTTCGCGTAGCCTAACTCCCTCTTGATCTGTTCCTGCGGCAGCATGTAGCCCGTATAGCAGACGCCCCGCACGTTCTCATAGCTTTGCTGTATCATGATGTCCTCCTCTTACCCGCCGTCGCCTGAGGCAGACGCGGTCTGTGCCCGACTGCCCGCAGCGGATGATCCCGCGGGCCGGACCAGGATATGATAACACTGTTGTGTCCGGGAATGAAATGAAAGAAACCCGTGCAAATTAGTCCATCTGGTCCATCCGCAGGAATGCCGGAATCCGTCGGCCCTCATCCCCGGTCACCGGGAACGTCCGCCGGAGATTGTAGAGCCTGAACGCCGTCGGCCAGGCCACCAGCCACTGATAGATTCCGTGATGCTCCCTTCCCAGGAATCTGGCCTCGTGCTGTCCTCCGTACGGGATGCGCCGCCCGTCGCAGACCATGGTTCCGTCGGAGACGCCGTCCATGCCGTTCACCCAGGCCGCGTACGCCCTCTCCGCCCACATCGGATTTCCCGTGCGCTCCGAGAGCTCGTAGAGCTCATGGACATAGAGCAGCGCGTAAGGATCGTTTCCCGCGTCCTGGATGGAGATTCCCGTGCCGCCGTAGCTGTTGTAGCCAAGGAGGTCCAGCGGGGATCCCTTCCGGAAGCTCCTGGTGTAGCACCACTGCCAGGTGGAGAGATAGTAGGCCGCGTTCTCGGCGCATGAGACATAGCTCTTCTCACCGGTGAGATCCGCCAGCATAAGCCCCGCCGTAAGAAGCGGGATCGCCGACTCCTTGTCGATGGTGAAGATGTCGATGGCTCCTCCGATGGTATATCCCTTCTCCATGAAATCCCGGTAATAATAGCCGTAGCTTTTTACCGCGCCCTCAAGGTAAGACCTTTTCCCGGTGTACCGGTACCCCTCGCACAGCGCCCAGGTTAAGAAGGAGCCGGTCGTCCCCTCGCTCACCACCGGCGTCAGATCCTCCTCCAGCCAGGATTTCCCTATGCGCCCGCTCTCCGGATCCATCTTGTCCAGGGCGAAGTCGCAGATCCGGCAGGCCGCCTCGTAATAGCTCTCCCGCTCTGTCCCCAGCATGTGGCAGAGCTTCCACGCCTCGAAGAACTCCGAGACGCCGTAATAGAGATTGCAGGCGTCCGTGACCCGCTTCCCGAACCAGGTGAACTCCTGATCCGGGAAATGGGTGGGAAGGAGTCCCGCCGCCGTGGTGTGCTCCACCCAGTTGTCCAGCGACTCCACGGCTATTGCGCGTGCCTCCTCATCCCCGGAGCGCACAGCTTCCGTAAGGAGCGACACCGCGTTGGACGCGCTCTGCCCGCACCAGCCGAGCTCATTGTTGATCCAGTTGTCCCACTTCTCTCCGTCCCAGACCTTGCCCATCGACAGCACGCCCTTCCCGTCCGTCTGGTGGTACAGGCTCTTCGCGTAATCGATCCCCATCGCCCAGAGCTCATCCGCGCCGAACTTCGGCGGGACATATCTGCGGTAGATCCTCCAGCTCTCGTCGATCAGGCGGTGCCAGCCGGTCTTCGGCGTCTCCGCCTCGTCAAAGACCAGCACGGCGGCGAAGGACGTCCGGTCCGGAGCGCCGCGCCGGTAGCCCTCCTCCCAGGTGGACTCCGTCTCGTCCTTCGACGCCTGGAACGGGGCGAACAGCGTGCCGTTCGGCATCTCTCTCCCGGTGCGCGGGGAGGCCTCCTCGGGCCAGACGAGCCGGTGGCAGGTACGGTCCCCCTCATAGCACATGCCGGAGGAGCCGTCCGTCTGATCCGGCGGCAGGAACATGGCAAAACACAACCCCTCCGCCGATTCCGAATAGGAGGCGCCGGGGATGCTTAACTCCCACCAGGGGATCAGCCAGGGCTCCCCGGTCTTCTCGTCCTCGATGCCCCGGTAGTAGCCCTTCTCCACCTTGGACGGGTCATGATTCCTCGCGATGGCGACGATCATGTTCCGGTCGATGATGGCGGGATCCAGGTTCTCCCCGTACATCATCCTGGGATACATCTGCCAGCTGTGCCTGTAGCTGCAGACGAAACGCATCTGAGTGCCGTCCGCCGGGCCCTCCAGCTTCCTGTCCCACCGGACGGTGTGACCGTCCAGCCGCACAAATCTGTCTGCCGCGCCGGGTACCGCCGCCGCGGTGCCGATATAGCGCCCGCCGAAGAAGAAATCCGTCCCGTCTGCGCCCTGCTGCCAT
>OMSM01000531.1 GCA_900313745.1 uncultured Lachnospiraceae bacterium | reverse complement strand
GAAGCGCCGAAATCGGAGTTTGAGCTGGTATGTGCGGCGATACTCGCGCAGATCACCACGCCGGAGATGTCGAACGATCAGAAGCTTCGCCGGGCATACGATCACATTCTGGCGATCACGACTTACCGCCGCACCTATGAGACTCCCTCCGGCGAGTGGACGAAGCCCTATGCCCTTGATATATATGCAACAGGGCAGGGCAACTGCTACCGCTACGCGGCGGCCTTCGCCTATCTGGCAAGAGAACTCGGCTATACCGTCCGGGTGGCGACCGGACAGATCGCCGCGTCCAGAGGCGGGGTGACGCCTCACGCCTGGGTGGAGATCAACGTGAACGGCTCCTGGCTCATCTGCGATCCGGACATGGAGGACGCCAAGCGCTCCAATTACTACATGCGCACATACAGTAATTATCCTGTGAAGCCCCTGAATAAGGAAAGGGAGTGGCCGATCGAGTTCTGAGGGAGGAAGCAATGGTTTTCAGCTCCATGCGGTTCATATGCGTTTTTCTCCCGGTCACTCTGGTCCTGTACTGGCTGATCCCCTTCATCCTTCCCCGCTCCGTCGGGGAAAAGATGTGTCCTGCCGCCCGGAATGCGCTTCTGCTTGCGGCGAGCCTGCTGTTTTATGCCTGCGGGGAGGGGATCTATGTCCTTCTTCTGATTATCTGCGCCCTGGCCAATTACATGGCAGGGCGCATTCTTCATACCGGGGATAAGGACACTGCTTCCGCTGCGGCATCAGGCGAAAGCTTTACCCGGGACCCGGTGCAGTCGGAGCGAGGCCGGGAAACCCCCGCCCGGCGCACCCTTAAGGCGCGCCTCGTCCTCACCGCGGCGGTCGTCGCTGATCTCGGCATCCTGGGATTCTATAAATACGCCGGGATGCTGGTCTCCACCCTGAACGCGCTTTCCGGGCTGGCGCTGCCGGTTCCCGCGCCCATACTTCCGATCGGAATATCCTTTTATACCTTCCAGGCAATGAGCTACGTCATCGACGTGTACCGCGGGAAAACCTCCGCGGAGCGGTCATTCTTCCGCTTCCTGCTCTACATCTCCTTCTTCCCCCAGCTGATCGCCGGCCCTATCGTCCGCTACCGCGACATCGCGGGACAGATCCGGAGCCGCAGCGCGGACGCCTCCAGGGTCGCCTCCGGGCTGAAACGTTTCTCCTATGGGCTCGCCGCGAAGGTCCTCATCGCCAACAGTGCCGCGCTCGCTGCGGACAGGGTCTTCGCGATGGGCGCATCCTCCTTAAGCCTGCCCCTGGCCTGGCTCGGAGCGGCAGCATATACGATCCAGATTTTCTTCGACTTCTCGGGATACAGCAGCATGGCCATCGGACTCGGGCGGATGTTCGGTTTTGACATCCGGGAAAACTTCCGGCAGCCCTATTCCGCCTCCAGCATGCAGGAATTCTGGCGCAGATGGCATATCTCCTTAACCGACTGGTTCAGGGAGTATCTCTATATCCCGCTGGGCGGGAACCGGAAAGGGGCATTTCGGACAAAACTGAACCGCTTCGCCGTCTTTTTCTGCACCGGCCTCTGGCACGGCGCAAGCTGGAATTTCGTGCTGTGGGGGCTCTTCCACGGCGCGCTGACCTCAGCGGAGGTCTCCGTCACTTCCTCCGCGAAGAACCGCCCGGAACCTGGCGCCGCTTCTTCCTCCAAAGAGAACCGCCCGGTACAGGGTGCCGGCGGGCCGGGAGGTTCCGCAGCTTCCCCGAAGAAGGCACTCTGGAGACGCCTCGCCGGGCATTTCTACGTGCTGGTATCGGTGACCCTGGGATTCGTGCTCTTCCGCGCGGACACCCTGGCCGGGGCCTTGAGGATGTACCGGGCTATGTTCGTACCTGCGGCAATGACCGCGGAGCGGAGTATAGCGCTTGGCCGCGCGGTGAATCCGATGGTCATCTCCGCGCTTGTTGCCGGCGCAGTGCTGGCAGTCCTGCCGGAATTCCGCTCCGGAAGGGCGGACCAGGCAGGCGCGGCGGCCGGCACCGGAAGCAGGCTGGGAGACAGCAGGCCGGCT
>OMSM01000532.1 GCA_900313745.1 uncultured Lachnospiraceae bacterium | reverse complement strand
GCGCCGAAGCTCATGGCCTCGAGGAGGCTCACGGACATTCCCTCCACATCGCTCGGAAGTACGAAGGCCCTGCAGTTCGTGTAGAGCTCGTCGAGAATCTTCCCCTGGACAAAGCCGGCAAAGCGGATGCGGTCATCGCCCCCGGAGAGGCTCCTTACCTGGTCCGCATACTCCTGGGATCCCCCGTTCGCTCCGGCGATGATGAGTTTCAGCTTCGTGTCCGTCTCCCGGAATGCGCGGATGAGATAATGCAGCCCCTTCTCCGGCACGATGCGGGCGACGAAAAGGAAATAGTCGTCCCCGGAAAGGCCGTAGAGCGACTTTATCTCCGCGGGGCCGGCAGGAACCGGAGTATCGATTCCGTTGGCGATGTAATGCGTCCTGCGGCCGTAGGTGCTGCGAAAATACTCCCTGACATTTTCGGAGAGGACTATTATCTCGTCGGCATGCTTTACTGCCGTTCTCTCCCCCTTAAGGATCATGGCTGAGGCGAAACGGCTCCATTTCGCTCTCTGCCAGTCAAGTCCGTGGACCGTCGCGACGACGGGAATCCCGAACAGCTTAGGAAGCCAGAGCATGATGCACGGCCCTTCGGCGTGGTAATGGATGACGTCGTACCGGCCGAACAGCGCCATAAACGACGCAAGCACCGAATAAACGATGGCATTCAGGCTGTTGCTCTGAAAGGTGGGCACGGTGACAATACGCACGCCGCGGTAGTGCTTTCCGTCGCCGGAGACCTCCCCGAGATCCCCCGAACTCAGCCTTCCGCTCCGGTTGTAGACCGTCACGTCATATCCCATCGCCGCGTATCTGGTCGCAAGCCTGTCCACGACCACCTCGACGCCGCCCTCCCTTGAGGGAATACGCTTATGGCCGATAAACGCGATGCGTAGCGGTCTGTCTTCCTGCTTTGGCGCTGCCATCGCCGCACTCCCCCTTTCCGCCGGACCTTTCCGGTCCCGCAACTGTCAAAACTATATTTTACCGAATTCTCCCCTCACTGTCCACGAGCTCCCACCCCGGCCACAGCTCATGCATGACATCGGGCTCGTAGTCAAAGCGGTGCGCCTGTTTTAACGGCCGGATCCTCACGGCATCCTCGGCCGCATTCAGCCTTGCCCCCCAGAAGCTGAACGTCGAGTTGGCGCAGATGTTCACCGGACAGAAGCTCATAAGCTGCATGTCAAGCATCGAGTCTCTTCCGGTATTGAAGGAAAGTACCGTGTTCTCCTCCCCCTCTTCGCCGAAGTGAAGCGAGGACGCGTACTCCGGGTCATCCGAGAAGATGTAGAAATGGCGCTGTTTCCCGGGATACCTTTCCGCCGTGAGCTTCACCGCCCCCTCGTAGTACGCGGGGGTGCAGATTCCGCCGAAGAGCTCGGCGTTCCCGCTCTCCAGGTAGTCCCCTCTGCGGATGTGGACGCTCACGGGAAGGACGCCTCTTTCCGCCTCCCCGCCGATCGCCTCCTTTGTTCTTCGGTTTCTCTCCGCGTTCTCCGGATCGGCAGATTCCGGGAATGCGAAAAGCTGCCTGAGCTCGGGCATGATGTCCTCATAATACCTGTTGCACGCGAAGTATCCCGTGACATAGGCGTCCCGGAGCGAGAACAGATCCTCGTGGTACATTCTGGATTCGGTAAACTGCTTCGACTTCACAATTCCCGACTTCCGGAGAAGCCTTGAGACAAAACTGTCCCCGTCCGCAAGCTTTCTCACCTCCCCGGGATCCGCTGCCCGGATGGGAAGATCCTTAAACAAGGTAAGCTCGCACTCCCTTCTCGCCCGCATGTTCTCCTGGTTTTCCGCGGAGAACCAGGACAGGTCGAGCCGGGCGTCCGCCCCGGCCGAAAGGAATTTCCTGTATACCGCATATTGCTGCATCTGGTTGCCGAGTCCTCCGGCAGCCTGAACGATCACCATCTGTTTTCCCGTTCCTTTCGTCGGAATTACTTTCTCTTAAGCCTGTCCAGCACGCGGACATAGATCTCCCGGAATTCCTTCGTCCGGGCGAACAGCGCTATAAACGCCCCGTTGTAGATAAGCGCCGCAAGGATCACGGCGGCGGCAAACTTCATCCAGCCCATGTTCCGGACAAGGGGAGAAACCGTGAGCTTCACCAGAAGTGCCAGCGCGAGGTTTACCGCGGCGTACTTCACCGTCCCGGCGTAGTACCCGGCCGGGGACTTCCCGAAGCAGTTCCTGTAGATCACCCATGGTTTAAAGATATTGGCAAGGATGCCCGAAACCACGGTTCCGACATAGACCCCCGGAAGCCCGATCCGGATGACAAGGAATACGGAAATAATAAGGTTTACGACGCCCTGCACGGCGGGAAGGTATTTGTCCGGCTCAAAAACTCCCGCCGCCGTCTTAAAGTTGGCAAGCACGATCCTCTCGCCCCTTAGATAGAAGTCGGCAAGAATCAGGTTGATGGAAAGCCCCGGAAGCATATGGGCAGGGGTGAGCCAGAGAGAGCCGACAAAAGGGGTAAGGAGCGCGAAGAAGCCCACTGCGATAAACCCGTAAACCCACGCGGCGAAGAAGCGGTAAACCCCGAACATTTCCATCTGTTTTTCCCTGGACTCCGTCGCGACGAGATTGCCGAAGCCGGACACCACGGAATTGAAAATAATATGGGCAAAACTCCCGACGGAGTTGATCACCATATTGTAGTTGTCTACAAGTCCCGACACCTCCACCGCGATGAAGGAGGAAATAATAATGCTGTCCGTCTGCAGCCTCGCAACGTCTCCGAGCTTGAGCCAGAGAAGCGCTCTGGTCTTGCTCCAGATCATGGAGTGCTCCTCCGGGCTTAAGGGCCTGGCGTCCCGGTCTTTCAGGTAAGGATAGCGCCGGTTCAGGTAGATGCTTACAAAAACCTTCTGAAGGAGCTGGACCGCCGCATCGGCGAGAAGAAAGGCGTAAAAGCTTTCCGTGAAGAGGATGACGGCGAGCTGAACCGCGCTGCTCACCAGTTTTGTCACGGAAAAAATGTTCGACTGGATGTAATTCTTCTGTTCCGCGTTGACCAGGCTGTACTTGTAGGAGACGAGATAGGAGCTGGCCGTGTTGAAGAGAAAGATGAGGTAGTATGCCCTGAGATCAAAGAGGGAAACCGGGCCGGGGTTCCGCACGAAATACTGCAGGAAAGGAAGCAGGGCAAGTCCGGCCGCGGTTACCGCAAGGGCTATAAAGTAGTACGCCCTCCGGTAGAACCGCATATACGACTTGATCTTCTCCGTTTCCTTCCTCGCGACGGGCCCGTAGAGCGCGAAATTGAGCGCGGTGCCGATTCCAAGCTCGGCGACGTTGAGCATGGAGAGAACGCCCGTATAGAGTCCGTTCACCCCGTTTAAGGTGTCACCAAGCCTGGCGATGAAGACCTGCTTCAGTATGAAGCCCATCACCGCCGTCACCAGCGTGCCCGCATATCCGAATATAATGTTTTTCTCAGCGAATCGGGTTCTGTTCATTTCCATGCCGGCTGCCCCGGTTTTCTTTTTTCTGCGGTGCTTTGTCCCGTCCCTCAGGAGAAGAATTGCTTAAATCTCCCGTAGAGGAAGTAATACAGGCCGGGGGAGAGCTTAAATACCGCGGACTTTACCCCGTATCCCCGGGGAATCCTTCTCCGCATTCCCGGGACCTTTCCGCACTCCTTAAGCGTGCGCTTCAGATTTCCCGCGGCATCCCGGTATTCCCGGCGCTTATCCGCCGGAAGCACCGCTATCTTGGACGCGATAAGCATCACCGCGGTTACCTTCATTCCGGCGATGGCGCTCCTCGTCTCCTCCCCGGCGCTGACATCCGGGAGATTATCCTTAATCCATCTCTCCGCCTTCTCCCAGCACGCAAGCTGATCCAGATAGGACCTGGTGAAGGGGCGCGAGATCGCCCCCGACGGATTATTGCGGTACAGGTACAGCTCCTCTTCTGTCACCGCGGCGCACTTTATCCTGACGGAGGCCATGACGAGATAGAGCATGTCCTCCCCGATCGTGAGGGAGGTATCGAAGCGGAG
>OMSM01000533.1 GCA_900313745.1 uncultured Lachnospiraceae bacterium | reverse complement strand
TATGGCAGCCGGTGATGATGTAGTAGAGCGGCTGTTCCTCCGCTCCGCGGTTTTCCATGGTGATAAGGCAGTGCTTCTTAAAAGGCATTTCAAAGAAGCAGTTGTAGCCCCGCCCGGGAGCTACCAGCATAGCGGCGGAGTTAAGGACGGGGTAGCGGCCGTCGCGGTCGGCAAAGTTTTTGTCATAGGCGCAGCCGAAGAAGGCGGAAAGAGGCGCCTCGACGGAAGGGTATTCCTGGCCGTCCCAGTAAATGCGCAGGATGAAGCTGTGTCCGACGTAGCCGGTAAACCACATGTTCTGGATGATTCCCGGGCCGTCGGTGTCCACGAGGGTGACTGTCTCGCCGGCGTGAATCTGTACGGTGGGCGAAAGCTTCGTGCAGTCGCCGCCCCTGCCGCCGCCTGCGCGGGCGCCGGTAGGGTTTTCTGCGGAAAAGGCGAAGGTCGTGCTGTTCTCAATTAAAGTGTAGTTCGTCATGAAAACTCCTCCAGAAAGAAAAAGGATGCTGCGGTGCGGTGTCTCCGCCGGGCACCCGCTGTTCGGATGCAGGAGGCGCAGGGAACAGATCTGCGGTGCCTGCAGCCTGGTATACCTTAAGTATACCCCTTACAGCCGGAATTCCATATCCACATATGTGTGGCAGCTCTCACTCGCGCAGTAGGCGTCGAAGTCGATGTGCTTGCGGTAATGCTTTCCATTATAAGGGTCGAGGACACTATGGCTTTGCGGGATGTGACCGTAGATCCAGGCCAGGTGGTTAGCCTTTGTTCTCGCTTCGCCGAGGTCCTCCTCTTTCTCCAGCGAATCCATGACGCGCCGGATATAGTCCGTCCCGCCGTACTTCCAGATAGCTTCCTCCGCACTGATACGGAAATAATCCTCCAGAAGTCTGAAGGAGTCGGAAGCTTTCGCGGAGGAGACGAATCTGTCCTCCAGAGGGCTGCCCCCGATCAGCTCTTTCAGACGAAAAACTGTGTCCTTTACTACCCGTTTTTCCAGACAGTACTTCATCAGACTCTCACCATCCGTAATCCGGGGCAGGAGGCGAAGCACGGTGTTTTTTGCGGATGTCCGCATACTTTCCGTGAGCATGTCCAGTGCTTTAAGGAGGGCATCCTGGGAGGTGAGACGGGAGGCTGCGTCAGCCATGAGCGCCTCGTCCGGGGAATCGTACAGGGACCAGTGAAGGGCTTCGAGAAGTTCCTCCTCATCCGCATCGGCTATGCCGTGCTTCAGCGCTTCAGTTGTTGCGTACTGCCGCACGGACTGCTGTTTCGCCTCTTTGGACAGGGCCTTCATCCGGTCTGCCCCTAGGCGTCTTACCGCAGTGGATGCATAGCCGTAGTCCGAGGCCGCAATCTTATAGAGCATGTTTTCGTCAGAAATCAGGTCCATCGCCTTCTGTTCGGCGGCGAAGACGCGCTCGGAACGCTTATTGCCCGTTATTATGTACTCCGCAAGAGTATCCTGCTGATCTGCGAGCTTCTCCACGAGGCGGGAGAACCACTGCGGGTTGAAGGCGCTCCAGGGAATCCGGGGCTCCGCCTTCTTCTCCAGGAGGAGACGGGCGAGGAGGGCAGGGTCCGTGAGGGAGTCCAGCGCTGCTTCCGCGGCATCGTATCCCTCGGGACTGTTGAAGAAGTTCATAGACGGGTACGCGAGAGCTACGCGCAGGAGCGCTTCCTGGTTAAGCCGGTGCGCCTTGATAGCATTCGCCGCCTTATCCGGGGATATTTTGTCGGCATAGCGGTTGAGGTATGCGGCGGGATCCAGCTCGATGAGACGGTCCGCGGCTTCCCGGCTGCCCTTGTCCGCGATGCGCGTAAGGACATCTGCGTCCTCCAGAGACAGGTGATTTACGGCCCTGGCGGTTGTCCCTGTATTCTTGTTGTGCTCCGCGAGGTAGCGCCAGTCCTCACGGGAGCCGGTGTAGATCTTGAGAATTTCTTCGACCGTCGGGAACCACATGACGGCCTCAGCGAGAATCTCGCGGAGCACGGCGGAGCGTTTCCTGGCGAAAACCGGCCAGAGAGCCTGCGCAATCGAGCTGTCCTTCAGGCTGCGGTAAGCCTTAAGCAGCTGCGTGTCGTTCGGAACGAAATCCGTCCATTCCCTGAAGTGGTAGTCTTTTGTCATCCTGCTGTCGCCGAAGGCTTCCGCGATGCTCCCGGAGAGGATTTCACGGGCTTTTTCCTGATCTTCGAGGAGCCAGGCTGCTTCGCAGCGGACGGGAGCCTGGCTGCTGTTCTCCGCCAGGGAAAGAAGGGCGGCCTGCGCGCCGCGGGATTTCAGGCGGGCAATTGCGCTCACTTTTGCCGCAGCGGATGTGCTGTTCTCCGCAATCGCCCCAAGCTTGCGGACATTCGAGGTCTTCTGCGCGGTTTTCTCATCCTTAAGGCGCTGCTTCTCCTCTTTCTTCGCAGCTTTCTCGCGGGCTTTTCTCTGTTTTTCATAGGATGTTGCCATGGCGATGCCTCCTTTGTTCTGGTCGGTCTTGGTTGTTTGTCTGAATCAGTCCGCCGCGGAGTGTGGCGCGGCGGAGTGTACTGGCGCGGCAGGTGGGGAGAAGCTTTTCTTCCGGGACGAATCTTGCGCGGATCGAGCTGCGGACCGCGCTGCCGCGGCAGGTGGGGAAATTTACCTTTTCGGGGACCGCGCTGCCGCGGACTGCGCTGCCGCGGCCAGCCGCGTGAAATGCTCTTTCCGGTCGGAGCAGTCGAAATCGCCGCTGTCCACGTTCATCCGGTCCCGAACCCAGGCTTTGCAGATGCCTCCGCAGAGGTATCGGACCTCACAGCTGCGGCATTTCTCATTGGTGTCCACATCGTGACGACAGTACTCGTAGAGCTCACCCCGGTCCAGCAGTTCGCCAAGGCTCTCCCTGCCGAGGTCCCCCAGCTTCTTATCGGGGGAACACCAGGCGTAGCAGGGGTAGGCCGACCCGTCGGGCTCCACGTAGAGGTTCTCTCCCAGCCCGCAGGTGTGCCGCGGGTAGAAGCGGGCTCCGAAATGTGCGTCCTCCGGGAGCAGTCCCGGGTCCGAAGTAGTATTCCTGCCGCGCCCCAGCGGCAGAACAGGGCGGAAGCGGATGTGTTCCGTA
>OMSM01000534.1 GCA_900313745.1 uncultured Lachnospiraceae bacterium | reverse complement strand
TACGAGAGGATGACACTGATCTCGCCCGGACAGACGAGGGCTTACGTCAAAATCCAGGACGGCTGCAACCAGTTTTGCACCTACTGCATCATCCCCTACGCCAGGGGGCGCATCCGAAGCCGCGAAAGCGCCGATATCCTGGAGGAGGTCCGGGGACTAGCGGAGAGGGGAATTAAGGAGATCGTGCTGACCGGGATTCATATCAGCTCCTACGGGATGGATCTGGATCCGGAACGCAGGTCCCGTCTCATCGATCTTATCGAAGCCCTGGACGCGGTTCCCGGGATAGAGAGGATCCGCCTGGGCTCGCTGGAGCCCCGCATCCTGACGGAGGACTTCGTGGCGAGGCTCGCGGCCCTTCCCAGGGTGTGCCCGCATTTCCACCTCTCGCTGCAGAGCGGAAGCAGCGCAACTCTCGCCCGCATGCGCAGGCAGTATACCGCAGAGGATTTCCGCGAGGGCGTCCGGAGGCTCAGGGCGGCGTATGACCGCCCGGCGCTGACCGCCGACGTTATCGTCGGCTTCCCCGGGGAGACGGAAGAGGAGTTCGCGGAGACCTATGCCTTCCTTAAGGAGATCGATTTCTATGAGATCCACGTCTTCCGCTACTCGAAGAGGAGAGGAACCCCTGCGGCGGTGATGCCGGACCAGGTGCCGGACAGCGTGAAGGCGGAGCGTTCAGACCTTCTGGAAGCGTTAATCCGCGAGCGGTCCGGGGCATACCGCAGGAGTTTTGCAGGGGAGAGAGCAGAGGTTCTTCTCGAGGAGGAGACCGGGCTTAAGGAACTGTACCGCAGGACGCAGAGCGAGCTTGCCGCGGGAAAGGCGGGGCCGGAGGAGCAGGAGACAGGTTTTGCCGGCATCCCTGAGGACGGCAGGTTCTGGATCGGCCGCACGGCGCGCTATGTCCAGGTGCTCGCCGCCTGTCCGGACGCGGAGGCCGGAATGACCGTGTGCGGCATCCTCCGGGAGGGCCCTGCGGGACTGCCATGCCTTGTATTAGAGCCGGAAAAGGAATAAACTTAAATTTGGTATATTCTGTCAATCAGGGACAGGAAGGAGCGTATATATGGCGGATTACGGCAATCGCGACAATATGGGCCATCAGGATGACTTCGGCAATACCCAGTATTTCAAGGTAGAGGCGGAACCGGAGACCGCTGCGAAAAAGGTGCTCTCCGTCGTCTACGAGGCGCTGTCCAAGAAGGGCTACGATCCCGTGAACCAGATCGTCGGCTATATCATGTCGGGAGATCCCACCTATATCACCAACTACATGGGCGCCCGCAGCCTGATCATGAAGGTGGAGAGGGATGAGCTGGTGGAGGAGATCTTAAAGCACTACATCCACACGAACCGCTGGGACGGCTAGGACGGCGCGGAGCCGCAGCGGACGGCGGAGCGCGGAGGTAGCGATGAAGATTATGGGACTGGACTTCGGTTCCAGGACGACCGGCGTCGCCATGACGGATGAGCTGATGATGATGGCTCATCCCGCGGAGACGATCCTCAGGGACAGGGAGATGATGCTGAGGCACACCCTGCAGCGCATTGAGGTGCTGGTCGCGGAGAACGATGTCCGACTGATTATCATGGGACTGCCGCTCAACATGAACGGCACGATGAGCGAGCGGGCGAAGCTGACCGAGGCATTCGCCGACCGGCTTCGCAGGAGGCTCGGCCTCCCGGTGATCCTCTCCGACGAGAGGCTTACAACTGTTGCCTCCAATGAGCTCCTGGACGAGATGAACGTCCGGGGGCGCACGGAGAAGAAGCGCGTCGTGGACCAGCTCGCGGCGCAGATGATCCTGCAGGAATACCTGAACAATCACCCCGGAGAGCTCGCCGACTGGAGGGCCGGCAGATTCCCCGAGGTCTGAACACCGGAGAACAACATGGATTTAAATACATCGAAGATCACTTTTATCCCGGAGGGCGAGGACGAACCCGTGGATTTCTACGTGCTGGACGAGGCGACGCTCAGGGGTTCGCACTACCTCATCGTCACGGACTCCGACCCCGATGAGGTCGGCGGCGACGTGGAGGGAGAGGCCTACATCCTGATCGACCGCTCCGCGGAGGACGACGAGGAGGCCGTCTATGAGTTCGTCTCGGACGACGCGGAAATGGCGGCGGTCGCCGAACTGTTCCGGGATACCCTGGACGATCTGGGGATTGATCTGGAGTAAGGATTTTATATAAGGAGCAGACTTGAGCAATTCTAGTAAAACCAATGAACCGGGACACCGGCTGAAGATCATTCCTCTGGGAGGCCTGGAGGAGATCGGAATGAACATCACCGCCTTCGAGTATGACGACAGCATCGTCGTCGTCGACTGCGGGCTGGAGTTCCCGGCCGATGACATGTTCGGAATCGATCTTGTGATTCCGGATGTCACCTATCTATACAACAATCTGGACAAGGTGAAAGCCTTTGTCATCACCCATGGCCATGAGGACCACATCGGCGCCCTTCCTTACGTGCTCCGCGACATCAACGTCCCGATCTACGCGACGCGCCTGACCATGGGAATC
>OMSM01000537.1 GCA_900313745.1 uncultured Lachnospiraceae bacterium | reverse complement strand
GGGACCTGGTAGAACAGACCGAAGTCGGAGTAGAACATGCGGCCGACGTTCATGATAACCAGAGTGATGATCGTAGGCCTCAGGCAGGGAAGCGTGATATGCCGGATCTGCTGCCAGACGGACGCGCCGTCCAGGACCGCTGCCTCATAATAGGAACTGTCTATGCCGATCAGGGTCGCGTAGTAGAGAATCGACGTGTAGCCGATGGTCTTCCACATATGAATGTACGTCAGGATGAAGGGCCAGTATTTCGCGTTGGAATACCAGCTGATCGCATCCTTGCCGAAGATTTTCAGTATCGAGTTGTTGATGAAGCCGTTGTCCGTGCTCAGATAGGCGAATGCCAGATACGCGACGACCGCCATGGAGAGCAGGAACGGGAGCAGGAGGCTTGTCTGATAGATCTTGAACAGTTTGCCTGTGGTCTGCTCCAACAGGATTGCGACCGTGATGCCCATGACCACGCCGAGCACGATGAATACCAGGTTGTAGAGAATGGTATTGCGGAACACGACGAAGGCATCCTTGGTCTTGAACAGATAGGTGAAGTTGGAAAAACCTACCCAGGGACTCTTCCACACGCCGACGGTGTAATTGATCTTCTTGAAGGCGAAGGTCAGGCCGAACATCGGCAGATAGTTGTTCATGATAAGATATGCGAGACCAGGGATCATCATCACATAGAGCATCCAGTTCCTTGCGAAATAGCTCTTGCTGTGGATATCCTTGGGGGCATTCTCGGTATTGTTCGCCATTGGGTCTCCCCTCATTAATCAAAGCGGCCCTTCCCGGGCCGGAACCATAACCCACTGTATTTCCGGGCTTACAGGATTCATATGGGCAGACAAGAATACTCTCATCTGCCCATATGAATTACTTGGCGTCCTCTCGGATTACACGACCGAATCCGATTTCATAACTTATGTTTCACCCGTTTTGTAATTCCGGTCTGTCCGGTAAATTACTTGCCAAGGAAAGCATCCAGCTGCTCCTGCTTCGCAGCGACGATCTTGTCGATGCCGGCGGTCTGGAGGTCAGCCTTGAACTGCTCATAAGCGCCTGCCATGTCATCAACCGCACCGCCCTCAAGAGCGTTGAAGTACTGGTTGACAACGTTGGTGCATGCGGTAACCTCATCGGCAACGCCGGTCAGATCGAACATGCAGCCGAAAGCCTTGGACTGATTCGCAGTCTTGTTGGCGTTGAGCATCTGCTCATAGTAATCGGCAGGATAGTTGAAAGGAGTGGAGATGGAGCTGTTCAGCGCGCACCAGGAATAACCCATGCACCAGCCGGTGGTCGCGACATCCTTGCCGTCAAGATAAGCGAAGGTGCCGTCCTCGAGTACCTGATAGTCCTGGCCCTCGATACCGTTGATGAGAAGGTTGACCACATCCTTGTTGGTGGCCATCAGCCACAGCCAGGTCGCCGCCTTGTCGGGGTTCTTGCAGGCAGGGTTGATGTGATAGAATGCGCCGGGGGTGACGGCGACAGCAGAATCATAGATCTGCAGGGAAGCCATGTCACAGCCGTAGTTCTGGGAAGCCCAGATACCGTTCATCTCAGCGGAGAAGTGGCTCGCGAAGCAGCCGAAGCACTTGCCCGAAGGGATGTAATCGGAGGGAGCGTCAGTGGTGTTCAGGATATCGGGGATGTAGCAGCCCATTTCCTTCCACTTGGTGAAGTAATCGACCAGCTCTGCGAAATAATCGCTGCTGTAATAATCGATAACGGTCTCGGACTGGCCGTACTCGGGAAGAACACCGAGGCGGTTGCTCAGAGCGTCAACACGGCAGTCGCCGATGTTGGGAGCGCCGTTCATGGGTCCGATGAGAGGGGTGTCGGGATAATCCGCACGGATCTTCTCGAAGAGCTCGGTAAGCAGCTCAAGGTTGATCTTGTCGCCGTTCTTGTAGCCGTACTGAGCGGCGATGTCCGCACGAAGGTTGTACACAGGGGTGGAAGCCTGGTCAAGGAGACGTCCGAGACCCATAAGCTTGCCGTTGATGTAGCCGGCGTTGACGACGTTCTCACCGAGAGCGCTCTTGATGTCATCCAGGTAAGGGGCGACGTACTCGTCCAGCTCGAGTGCCTGACCGGCGTTGACGACGGTGTTGAAGGTCAGTCCGCCGACGCCCGACCAGTAAACATCCAGAGTATCATCACCGCCGGAGAGCAGCAGGTTCAGCTGGGTTCCGGAGTTGCCGATCTCGATCGGGATCAGTTCCACGCGGAAGCCGTACTCCTTGGTGATCTCGCTCAGCGCTGCCTCGATGCTCGGGGTCTCGCTGGGGATGGAGCCGCAGATGATGTCCATGGAGATCTTGGGCAGATCTGCGGTGTCCGCTGCAGCCTCAGGGGCTGCCTCTCCTGCTTCCTCAACCGCCGCTGCGGGCTCGGACGCTGCAGGAGCTGCCGCGGGAGCGCTTGCGCAGCCCGCCAGCAGGCCGACTGCCATCAGGGATGACAGTACGAGTGCCATAACTTTCTTCTTCATAAAGCCTCCTAACAAATTGGTCGTGTAGTTCGGACACCGGTCTGAGTTTCATAATCTGTCCGATATGAGTTGTCTCAGATCATATCCTGTATCTGTGAACGCCCGGTTCCGGGCGGTTTCACCATGTTAAGTCCGCTTCGGCCTCCGGATCCGGCTGATCCGGGTCGCCTTTTGTCGTCCCTCCGCCGACAAATCTGACCGGAAGGATGACGCTGCGCTCATAAGGCCTGTTCTCGATCCTCCGGATCAGATTGTCCACACAGGCCAGAGCCATTTCCTTCACCGGCTGTACGATAGTGGATACATAATATCCCCCGACATTCATTACTCTCATCCCGTCGTAGCCGATGACCTGCAGATCTTCCGGGACCTTCAGCCCAAGCCTCTCGAGCTGGCGCCGGATGACCATCGCATGCACATCTGAGCTGGCGAAGATGCCGTCGTAGTCGCATCTCCCATCCCTTGTGCTCTGGGAGATAAACTGCTCGATCTGCCGGATCCTGACATTATCCAGGGTGGTCTCCTCGGAGAAATGGATCTCCGTGCTGCGGATCCCCGCCTGCCTGCAGGTATTGAGAAAGGTGTGTCCCCTTTTCAGGGTCTCTCCCTCGAGGAGGGAGCCGTTGTGGATGTAAATGACGCTGCGGCAGCCCGTATCAATGAACTTCCTGGCTGCCAGCTCCCCTCCCATCGCATTGTCGCTTGCCACGCAGCAGCTCTCCCCTGCGTAATGGCGGTCGATGGAAACCAGAGGAAAGTCCGCGTTTTCATACTCCGTGCTGTTGCTGTAGGTGACGGCGATAAGCCCGTCCACCTTGTTGCGCCTGACCATGTTTATGTAGGAAAGCTCCCTCCCGGCATTGCAGTGGGAATTACAGACGAACAGCCGGTATCCGATGGCGGCGAGGACCTGTTCGACGTAGTTGACCAGCAGGGCGAAAAAGGGATTGATCAGATCAGGAACAATAATAGCAATAGTGTAGGTCTGCGATGCACGAAGTCCCTGTGCGTAGGTGTTGACCTGGTAATTGAGGAGCTCGATAGCCTCCTCCACTCTTCTGCGGTTCTCCGGCCTGACATAGACATTGCGGAGCACCTTGGATACTGTTCCGACCGAGACCCCGGCCTTCTCCGCTACATCCTTGATTGTCGCCATGATTACGCACCCGCAAAATGAATCGTTTCACATCGTATACGGGAATCGTACACCTATGCCGGGAAAACTGTCAATGAAATGCCCGGAATTTGTAAGAAATAAAACGTTTTTCGTAATAAGTATCAAATAGTAACAATAAAAATTAGACTATTTCACCGAAGAACTGTGCAGATCGCACAAAATGTTGAAACGTTATATTTTTATCAAACTTTGTTATTCCCGGGAGGCACATCAGCATTCCCTGAGTACCGGGTACCCCTCAGCAGATAAAAAGAACCCCCGGAGGGAGGTTCTTTTATCTGCTGCTTTCCTGTACCTTCAGTACAAAGGCCTTGGTATATTCCCCGAAGGGCTGTTCCAGGTCAAGGGTCCACCCGTGCATCACGGCGATCTTCCGGGAAATCGAGAGTCCAAGGCCGCTTCCCTTGTCCCCGCTGCGGCTCCCGTCGCCCTTCACAAATGGCTCGAAGAGCTTCTCCGGGTCGCCTTCTATCGGAACCCCGCTGTCCGCCACCGCGACAATCTCCGCGCCTGCGAGCCGCCGCACCGTCACGGCGATCTTCGTCCCCTTCGGGTTGTGGCGCACCGCGTTGACGATCAGGTTGTTCAGGATCCTTCCCGCCTGCGCCTTGTCGGCATCCGCCATGAAGCTCTCCTCCGGGATATCCGCGTAAAGCTCCATCCCGGCCTCCTCGACATCCGTGTAGAGCGCGGCGGCCGTCTCCGCGATGAGCTTGTTGAAATCGCACTTGACGGGATCAAGCCGGAAGTTCGAGCTTCCAAGACGGACATAATCGAAGAGGAGGTTGATCAGCTCGCTCATCCTCTCCGACTTTCTCCGGATCGCGTCGATGTACTCCTCCCTTGTCCCCTCGTCCTTGACCATCCCGTCCTGAAGAGCCCCGGCATACCCGGAGATGGTCATAATCGGCGTCCTCAGGTCGTGGGCGAAATCCGAGAGCATAAGGTTTCTCTCCGCGTCAAAGGCCTTATGCTCCGCGTCTCGCTGCTTCTGCAGTTCATCCACCCGGGCAGCGACCATGGATGCGTAGAAGACGATTCCCGCGGCTACGGGAGCGGCGAGGAGAAACAGGGAAAGAAGAATAAGTACCACTGCCCCGGACCTCGCGAACAGTCCGGCGGCGGTGATCTGCCCCTTGCCGCTGATTACGCTGAGGAGCGCGAACAGGATGTCGAAAAACCCGATCTCCGCGGGCTTTTCCATCTGTGCTGCGGCCAGGGCAAACGGTATAAGGATGCTGCGGATAATCAGCAGGATAAGGAATTCCGCAGCAAAAACCACGGCAAGCATGGCAATAAGGCGCCTGATCAGAAATGATTTCAGTGTATCCATTAATATTCCCTTAAGGCACTCCGTGGAGCAGCCGTAAATGTACGCCGGAGCTTTCCTTCATCGTTCCAGCCGGTACCCAAGGCCGCGGATGGTTTTAATATACGCGGACGGGTCGTCGTCAAGTTTTGCCCGGAGTTTGCTGATGCACACCATGATGTTGTTGTCCGCGATGATGTAGTCTTCTCCCCATCCGCTCTCGTAGATCTGCTGTTTGGTAAAAACTTTTCCGGGATGCTCCATGAACAGGGTCATGATCCTGTACTCGACCGAAGTGAGGTCTATGCGCTCCCCGCCCTTAATAAGGCAGCAGGCGTCCGTGTCAAGTTCGAGGTCCCTGTGCTTAAGCCTCCGGCCGCCTGCGTCCGGTGCGCTCTTATTCAGCTCATGGTACCTGCGCAGGTTCGACCGCACTCTCGCGACAGCTTCCAGCGGATTGAAGGGCTTTACCATGTAATCGTCGGCGCCGAGATCCAGCCCGAGGATCTTCTCCGGATCCGTGTCCTTCGCGGAGATGATGATCACGGGGATTCCGCTCGTCTCCCTCAGTTTCTTCAGCACGTGATAGCCGTCGGTTCCGGGCATCATGATGTCCAGAAGACAGAGCTGGAAGGCGCCCGTCTCAAGTTTTGCCATGGCCTCGTCCCCGTCCGCTGCTTCGTCCACGCGGTAGCCCTCGTTTTCCAGGTAAAGCCTTAACAGGGTGCGGATTTCCTTCTCGTCGTCCGCTATCAGGATACTGTCCATACTGTATTTCTCCTTCAGCAGTTCAGGCCGCGGGGATCACCCGCGGCCTCTGCCGGTGCTCAGGTTATCAGTCATCCGGAATATTACTGCGCGCTTTCCGCGATGCGGTTTCCGTCACCGTAGCGCAGTTTCTCATAAAGCGCCGCGAAGGTCATGTTGCGGTAAGGGTTTACGTAGAACACCCCGAGCAGGCCCGCCGTAAGGAGGGAGAGAATATCCCATCCGAGGAAGGAGAGATCAAGCACGAAGGTCTTCCACTTGTTGCCCGTCATCATCTCCTTGCTCTGCGCAAACGCCTC
>OMSM01000538.1 GCA_900313745.1 uncultured Lachnospiraceae bacterium | reverse complement strand
GAGGCAAGCGACAGCATGATGGGCGGCATGACCGGCGGACTTGGCGGGCTCGGCTTCTGATCGCGGATTGTGCCTCAGAAGGGCAGGAATCGGATTGTCCGGAGATTAAGCAAAGATGAATCTTTACAGTGGACATTTCAATCGCCTGATTGAAGAACTCGCGGCGCTGCCGGGGATAGGAAACAAATCCGCGCAGCGCCTCGCTTTTTATATTATCGGAATGTCCGACGCCAGGGTGAAGCATCTTGCGGAGACGCTCACCGAGGCCAAGGCGCACGTGCGCTACTGCAGGATATGCCAGAACATCACGGATACCGAGGTCTGCCCGATCTGCCTGAACGACCGGAGGGACCACGGCACGATCATGGTGGTGGAAACCCCGCAGGATATGGCGGCCTACGAGCGCACGGGCAAGTACGAGGGCGTATATCACGTCCTTCACGGGGCGATTTCCCCGATGCTCGGGGTCGGCCCCTCCGACATCCGCCTGAAGGAGCTGATGGAGCGCCTTAAGGACGACTCGGTGAAGGAAGTGATTATCGCGACCAACTCCAGCCTTGAGGGGGAGACGACGGCGATGTACATCAGCCGCCTCATCAAGCCGACGGGCATCAAGTGCACAAGAATTGCCAGCGGCGTGCCGGTGGGCGGTGATCTCGAGAACATCGACGAGGTCACCCTGTTAAGGGCGCTGGAGGGCAGGACGGATATGTAGGCCGGTCACGGGACGGACAGACGCGGAGCAGGAAGCTTCGTGAAGTCAGGCTGTTCTTCCCGGAGGAACAGGAATGGCGGTAGTTGACTTTAAGAAAGCTGCCGGAAGCGCCTTAAGGCGCCGGCGGAATGAAGCCTATGATGAGGAAGATGCCCGGGAGGAGCTCTACGGCGGAGCGCCGGAGGAGGACACCGGGGAAGATCTGTCGGAGAGCGGGGTAAAGCGCCGCCGTTTTGTGCTGCTCATGCGACTGCTTCTGGCGGCCGCCGTCATCGGTGTGATCGCGGTGTTCTTCATCCAGCGCCAGTCTGTGCGCAACTACACTGCCTATGAGATCAGGGACAGCGTTCCCGTGAGCTTCCCGGAATCCTCCAGGCTTCTGGATCTTGGCGGCAAAATCCTGACCTGCAGCCGGGACGGCGCAAGCCTTATCGATTCCTCCGGCAAGGCGCAGTGGAATATCACCTACGAGATGCAGTCCCCGATGGTGGTGACCTCCGGAGATTCCGTGGCGATCGCGGACGAAGGCGGAAGTGTCATCCATGTCATGAATGTGGGAGGCTCCGTCGGAACCATTAATACCAACATGCCGATCAGCACCATTGCCGTCGCCGAAAACGGCAGTGTGGCGGCGGTGCTTGAGGACACCTCGGTGTCCTGGGTGTATCTCTACGACAGCGCAGGCAAAACTGTTGCTTATATCAAGCGCTCCATGGACCAGAGCGGTTACCCCCTTGCCGCGGCGCTGTCCCCGGACGGGAGGCTTCTTGCCCTGTCCCAGCTCTCCGTTGACGGCGCGGATATCAAGACCAGCATCGCGTTCTACAATTTCGGTGCGGTCGGGCAGAACGCGGTGGAGAACTGCGTCAGCGGATATGATTACAGGAATGAGGTCATTCCCTTCGTCCGCTTCCTGAACAGGGAGATATCGGTGGCGGTATCCGATTCCAGGATCGCGTTTTTTAACGGCGCGGATATCCCTAAAAGCCAGGCGGACACCTTCTTCAGCACCCGCCTTTCCGGGGTCTATACAAATGAAGATTTCTGCGCCCTGCTGTTTCCGGATACCACCGGAAATGACCGGTATGAGCTGCAGTTTTTCAACACCGCCGGGCGTCAGATAGGGACGCTTACCTTCAGCATGGATTACACGAGCATCCGCCTTGACGGCGACAGGGCGATCATCACGGACGGCCAGCGCTGCCTGATCGCCTCGGTAAACGGAGACGTCCGCTTTGACGGCACATTCACCGAAAGCGCGGCGCTTATCATACCGACGTCAACGGCGAACAAGTTTTTGCTTGTGACCAAGGACGCGATAGAGACTGCTTATCTTCGCTGAGAGAAGGGTGCCTCACCGGGCGGCGTGTCCGGCGGAACCGCATTCTGAGGGATTTGCATGAATTTCTATTTTGTGATCATGGCAATCGGCGCTGTTGTCATCCTGTTAAACAGGATGAACAAGGGCTTCACCAACGGCTTCACCGAGGAGGCGGGGAACCTCTTCTCCATTGTCGCGGCTTTCCTGAGCCTGTACATTCTGACTGCGGTTTTCAGCGACTTCATGAACCGGCATTTCACCGGCCTGTTCTCCGGACTGATCATGTTAATTGTGGTCGGACTGATCTACCGGGTGGTCAAAATCTTCTTCGGCGCGGCCAACCTCATCGCAAAACTTCCGATCATTTCCTGGATCAACAAGGCGCTGGGGCTTTTTATCGGCCTTGCCGAGGGATTTCTTATTCTTTATATTATTGAGATTTTTATCAGAAGATATCTGCTGATGTGAGGGAGCAGAAACAGCGCCATCGGTGCCGGCACACCGGG
>OMSM01000543.1 GCA_900313745.1 uncultured Lachnospiraceae bacterium | reverse complement strand
GCCGATGTCGATGAAGAGGTTTTCAAACAAGCCGCATTGCGAGTCGACGCGCATGGGAGGCATGAGGCCGCATTGCAGCATGTATTGCAACAGTCCGGTGGTTTTCAGGCACACCGACTTGCCGCCCGCGTTGGGGCCGGAGATGAGGAGGATGTGCTTCGCCGGGGTGAGCGTGACCGTCAGGGGGACGATAGCGCGTTTTTCCTTCCGGAGCGCACGCTCCAGCAGCGGATGCCGGGCCTTCCGGAGCGACAGTTCACCGCTTTCCGACAGGACGGGCATTCCGGCGATATAGTCCAGTGCCACCCCGGCCTTGGCCATCAGGAAATCGATTTCGCCAAGGAAGGCAGCCGCATCCATCAGGTCCGGCACATACGGGCGCAGGAATTCGGAAAACTCGTATAGGATGCGGGCAATCTCTCGCGTCTCCGCAAAATGGAGTTCAGATATCTCGTTGGTCAGGGCGACAATCTCCGCCGGCTCGATGAAAGTGGTCTTCCCGGTGGCGGATTCGTCATACACAAATCCCTGGAACTGACGCTTTTTGGCGGAAGCCACGGGGATGAGCATCTTGCCGTCGCGGATGGACACGCTTGCATCGCTGTCCACGATCCCGTCCTGCTGCGCCTTCCGGAGAATGGCGTTCATCCGTTTGGAAACATTGATCTCCCGTTCCCGGATGGACGTGCGGATTTCATACAGTTTGTCCGACGCCGTATCCTTGATTTCACCATACTTGTCCAGGATTCCGTCAATCCGGCGCTGGACGTCGGGGAAGCCGAGGATGCCGGAAGCCATCCGCTTGAGTCCCGGATAGATCCCGTCCTTGATGCCCCGGAAGAAACCGGTGATCCGCCGGAGGGTGTCCAGCATCGTCCGGAGCCGTCCCAGGGACAACTGGTCGATGGAAGCGTTCTTGCCGATGGGCTCGAGGAAATGGAGACAGTCGATATATCCGCTCGTCGGGAAATTCTCCTCGAACATGAGGATGAGGCGCATCTCATCGGTGAGCTGGAGGCGAGTCCGGATTTCGGCAGGGTCCCTCGAGAACTCCTCCCCCTCCACGCGGGCGGTCGCATAATCGGTCGAGCAGCGGTCGGCCACCGCCTTCCGCACCCGGTCAAACCCGAGTTTTTCCTCCAGTCTGTCCTGCATCGTCGCCATCCGCTATTCCTCCTTTTCCTCTGCCAGGGCCGACCCCAGCAGCTGCCGGAGCTCCTGCATCGACTCCACCTCACGGGCCTCTCCGCTGCGCACGAAACGCACGCCGCCGCTCTCTTCCGACACCACGATGATGTCGGCGTCGGTATCCTCCGACAAGCCGATGGCCGCCCGGTGACGCATCCCGAAATGGGCCGGGATGTCGGTGCGGTTGGTCATCGGAAGCTGGCAGCGGGCCGCGGCGATATGGTTGCCGATGATCACCATCGCCCCGTCGTGCAACGGGGAATTCTTGAAGAAGATATTCATGATCAGGCGGCGGTTGATTTCCGCGTTGAAGCGGTCGCCCGTCGCCATGTATTCGTCCATGGAGGATTTGTGTTGGATGACAATGAGGGCGCCCGTCTTTTCGGCCGACATGGCGCGCACAGCCTCGGCGAGTTCCTCCACGCTCTGGCTGCCCAGACGCTCTTCCTTGATACCCAATATCTTGTTGAACAGTTCGCCGGTGCGCCGGGTGATGCCTGTCTGCATGGCGAACCGGTTCAGCAAGTGGCGGATTTCCGGCTGGAAGATGATGATGATCGCCAGCACGCCCACGTCAAGGAGGGCGTTCAGGAGGGCCGTCATCATCCGCATGTTCAGCGCCGACACGATGACCTGCGCGAGCAGGAGCACGGCCAGCACCAGGACGATGTTCACCACCGTGGAGTCTCCCTTGATGCTCCGAAGCAGGAAAAACACCAGGAGGGCCACCATCAGGATGTCCAGGATGTCGGCGACCCCGAACTGCAGGAAGTCGAATATGCCGAGCACTTTAATCATAGTCTGCAAATTTACGAAAAGATTTCGTACCTTTGACAACTTTAATGAAACGACATGGGTTTTAGGGTCTTGAAATTCGGAGGATCGTCCGTCGCGGATGCCACGGCGATGTCCCGCGTGCTGGATATCGTGGGAGCGGAACTGGGGAAAGGACGGGTCGTCCTGGTCAGTTCCGCGATCAGCGGATGCACGGACGGGCTGCTCGCCTGGGCGGCAGGGGACGCCTCCGGCCTTCCCACGTTGCGGGACCGGCACCACGCCATCATCCGGCGGTTGTTCACCGGCGTGGAGCGGGAAGCCGCGGCCGCGGAAGCCGACCGGCTTTTCCAGGAGGCGGGAGAGGCTCCGGATGACGAAAAAGTCACGTTCGGAGAACTGCTTTCCACCCGGATCCTGGCCCGGAAACTCGCCTGCGACGGGATTCAAGTCCAATGGCTGGATTCCCGGGAACTCATTGTCAGGGAAGACCTTACGGAAACGTACCGCCGGATTCGCGAGGCGATTTCGTCTTCCGAAGCAGAGGTGGTCGTCGCCCCGGGCTTCATCTGTTCGGATGCCTCGGGGAAGGTATGCACCCTCGGCCGCGGCGGATCCGATTACAGCGCCGCCCTCTATGCAGCCGCCCTCGGGGCCGATTCTCTCCAGATCTGGACCGACGTCCCCGGCATCATGACGGCGAATCCGAAGCAGGTTCCCGCCGCCCGCACCATTCCCGGCATGTCCTACCGCGCCGCCCTCGACATGGCGGAACACGGCGCCAAGGTGCTGTACGCCCCGACTGTCGCCCCGGCGATGGAAGCCGGCATCGACATCGAAATCCGGAACACCTTCGATCCGTCCGGCAAACGGACGGTCATTTCGGCCACGCCGGATGCCCGGGCTTGGGTGGGTGTCACCTCATCGGCCTGCGAAATCTGCCTGGTAGGGACCTCGGAGGCCGATCTGGCCCATGCCTCCGGCATCGTCCGGGAGACACTCCGTACGGCCGGCATCGCCCCCATGGATATCCGCACGGAGGGCTACAACCTGCTCGTCCGGGTGCGGGAAGCCGTTGAGATTCCGGCACTTCGCGCCCTGCACCGCGCTTTCTTCGAAGCCCGTCCGCTCCGGGAAGTGAACCTGTTCATCGCCGGATTCGGGGCCGTAGGGAAAGCCCTTGCCGACATGGTGGGCCGGACCGGAGCCACCGTATCGGAGCGCACCGGAAAGGCCCTCCGGGTCG
>OMSM01000544.1 GCA_900313745.1 uncultured Lachnospiraceae bacterium | reverse complement strand
TACATATCCGACGCGGCGTTCTCAAGCAGCAGATCATAGAGATATCGTTCACTCTTCATACGGTTTCACCTGCAGCCCCGTGTTTTCCGTCAGGACTTCCCAGACGGTCGGTTTTTCCTTCGTGAGCACCCAGGCGGCAATGCCGCCCAGCCCGTACTTCTTTACCAGCGAGGCCTTCTGCGCCAGCGAATCTTCGTCCTCCAGCCAGATCTGGCACAGCACGCCCTCGTCGGTGGTCCACTCCGCGTAGTGCTGGGCCGTCTCCTCCGACCAGGTGACCTCCGCGCCCCAGTCTTTCACGGTGTTCTCCGCCTCGCTCATGCCAAGCTCGCGGCTGTTCACCCACACGGTGCCGTTCTCATCCGACGCCGTATCCCACAGCCTTGTGTAGAACGGGACCGCGCTGATCAGCTTCTCCGCCGGCACGTCCTCAAGGGCCGCCGTGATGCCGTTCTCCTCAAAGGAGAGGGAGGCAACGCTGCCGGCCTCCTCGCTGCCGTAGTAATGCTCGTCGTAGCCCATCACGATCACATAGTCGCAGACGGTGCCAAGCTCCCTGTAGTCATAGTGGCGGTTAATGCTCATCGGCACCGGCACGTCCACCGAGAGGACCAGGCCCCTCTGACGGCAGAGCACAGAGAGCTCCCGCACAAACTGCACATAGGCGGGGCCGGCGCTCTGTGCGATGGCCTCCAGGTCCACGTTGATCCCGTCCAGCCCGGACGCCTCCGCCTCCGCGATCAGATTGTCCGCGAGATTGCGGCGCGCCGCGGTGGAGGCTAACAGCGCGGACGTGCTCACGCCCTGCTCGAAATTGCTGACAAGCCCCCACACCTGCAGGCCCTGTTTGTGCGCGTACCGCACGTAGGTTCCGGAGGCCAGGGAGCTGATGCTGCCATCCTCCCCGGTCACGGAGAACCAGGTCGGGGAGATGACGTTGACCCCCGTCATCCCGGCCGTGTCGGTCAGCAGCCGGTTGTTCACGCTGCCGTCGTACACCATGTGCCAGACCAGGGAGACGCCGCCCTCCAGCGAGATGGACGGATACGACGCCTGGCCGGATTCCCTCACCACCTCTTTCTCCTCCGGCTCCGTGAGGCTCCGGGAGGGCACATAGCCGATAAAACCGTCCGGCGAGACCACCTGCATCCAGTCCTCCAGGGATTCAAGCACCAGCACTTCATCGCCTTTCGCAAGATCCGTCAGGATGGGGCTCTTGATCCCTCCCCTGTAGCGCACATGCGTATCCCGCTCTGCCGCGGCTCGAAGCTGCCTGCCGGAGCGGCAGTGCACCAGCACATGGCGGGACTCCTCCATGGTGAGGAACTCCGCGCCCGTAAACTCCGCGGCAAAGTCGGCGTCGATGAAAATCCCCCTCTCATCCGAGATGACCGCCGGCTTCTCCCTGACAATGCTCTCCCCGCCCGCGGCATAAGTCTTCTCATTGAACGGGATGACCAGAGTTTCGTCCGCCGTCGTATAGAGCAGCTGATTGTTCTCCTCATCCGGGAAGAACCGGCTGCTAAGCCCGCTCCGAACGATATCGCACGGCAGATAGAGGCTGCCCTCCACCATTCTTGCCGGCGATACGCAGACCGTATCTTCCATGACGATGGCCAGCTCGTCGGGCAGGAGCTGCGTGCGCCGCTCCGTCTCCGTCCCGCCCGCCTCTTCCATCGCTGCGTTCATGCGGTTAATAAAATACTCCTCCGCGTCCATGCGCTCCCTTGTCGGCGCGTAGCGCACATACAGCGCGGCCGCCGCCGCGATGATGACCGCCGCGGCAATCAGACCCGCCGCCGTGAGGAATCGCCTTCTTCTCTTCATTCTCTTTATTCTCGCTCTGCGGAGGCTGTCTGCTCTGCTCATATACCTTCCTCCTGTCCGTTTTATACAGGAGTTAGTATATCAGCTTACCGGTTTCCCGTCAGCAGAAGAAAATCATAAGAATCTTGTAAATATGGAAGACGGCAGCCTGCTTTTCGCCCTGTGTTTCGGGGGAAACCTGTGCGGGTGCGAAAATGGCTGCCGTCTTCTGTTTTGGTCAGTGGTTCAAAGTGGCTTACCTGATCCTGATGAAGTTGATTTTGCGGATCACATCCGTTTCATCGCTCTCGATGTCCCGCATGTACCGGAAATGCTCCCGGACGCAGGCTGCAGCAGCGTCAACCGGTCTGCAGGGCTTTCCGCCAAGGCAGATCTGGCATCCGCTCCGTTCGTAGCCGCTCAGCTCCTCCACCAGAGACTTCATCTCCGGCGACCAGGGCATTCCGCGTTTTCCCGATCCAGTCATGTCTCCTTTCTTCTGTCCCGGTTGGAGGCTTCCTGTGATATATTTTGCGCGGGTGCCGTTTTGCGAATGGTTCTGCTGCACGTAAACCGCTCTCAGCCCGCGGCCATTTTCCTTCAGACCTGAAACGGGGACAGATCCTCCTCCCTGTTGATGACGCAGTAAGCGCCGCAGGATATGCTGCCTCAACTTTCAAAACATTTTGTGCTTCATCGGAAAACTCATGAAAAATAGAATGATTCAGACGTGGCGAACGCCACAGGAATTGTCTTGCGGACCCGGAACCGGCTCCGACATGGTACAGCTTGCTCCACCCCCTCCTTTCCTGGCAACATATCATATCTGCAAAATCATTATATAGCTTTTGTGATTAATTGGCAAGTTTTATTTTCTCGCCCTTTACAGTCAGATTTCTTTTCGATATAATACAGCTAACTATCCCGGAATTCGGAATAGGAAGGAAGTGATATTTTGAAGATCGAAAAAATCAGCGAAAACCAGCTGCGCTTCACGCTCACCCGCGAGGACCTCGCGAAGCGCCAGATCAAGCTCAGCGAACTGGCCTACGGCTCCGAAAAAGCGAGATCGCTCTTCCGCGAGATGATGATGCAGGCCGCGCAGGACTACGGTTTTGAAGTGAATAACATCCCGCTTATGGTGGAGGCCATCCCCCTCTCTTCGGACACCATCATCCTCATCGTCACCAAGGTGGAGGATCCCGAGGAGCTCGACAGCCGCTACGCCAGGTTCTCCTCCGAGGACAATCCTCCCGAGGAGGGCAGCCAGGTTTCCCTGTCCGGTGCGGACGACATCCTGGACCTGATCGCGAAACTCTCCGCCGCCCGCAAGGCTGCCCAGGCATCCTCCGGCAAAGGGGAGAAGGGCCGGCACGCCGGCACCCAGGAACCGTCCGAGGGCAGAAAGGCCTCCGGCAGCGAGGCGGAAGCCGCGGAGGACGAAGTGTTCCGGCTGTCGCGGTTCTACCTGTTCCACGACATGGAAACCGTCATCCGGGCCGCCAGGGTGCTCGGCGCAAAATACGCGGGCTGCTCCGACCTCTTCCGGAACCAGGACGACGGCAACTATTATCTGATCATCCGGAAGGAACAGACCGAAGCCGGGCTGTTCAACCGGTACTGCAACATTCTCTCCGAGTACGCCATGCAGGTGGACTATGCGCCGGGCATGGAATCGTTCTTCGAGGAGCACATGCAGGTCATCCTGCGAAACGACGCGCTGCAGACACTCATGCAGCTGTAAAGAACACGGCGGCCTTCCGGCCGCCGTTTCTTACTGTCCGTTCACAATGGCGTTGTAAAAAGCGTTCACCCTCGCGAGCAGCAGGTCCGGCTCTATGCCGTGCACCATGGCCGCCTCCGCAAGGGTCTCGCCGCTTCCGGCCATACAGCCCACGCAGTGCATGCCGCCCGACGTAAGAACGCCGGCCATGGAGGGATGCAGCGCAAGCACCTCCCCGATCGTCATATCCGCGGTGATCACGTCCTTCATGATCGTTGAACCTCCTCTGTTAATCCCACAAAAATCCGGTGCCCTGTGCACCGTTTTTGGTTTTTTTTCACAAAACTGCTTGTATATTCCGTATCCCTGTATTAAAATTGCAAGTAGGCAAGGCTCCGTTCCAAATCGGACAATGCCGGAAAATTATTTTAATAAGGAGGAATACATCATGGCATATGTTATCGATGACCAGTGCGTAGCATGCGGAACCTGCGCAGACGAGTGCCCCGCTGAGGCTATCGCGGAAGGCGACGGCAAGTATGTAATCGATGCTGACAAGTGCCTGGATTGCGGTACCTGCGAGTCCGTATGTCCGACCGGCGCTGCTCACGCTGAATAATTCAGATCCGTAAACAGCGGGCCGCCCCGATCCTCGTGATCGGGGCGGCCCTTTGCGTGAAGCAATGAGCCATGCGCGAACAGGATGGCAGACGGACATCGGGAGCTTGCTCCCGAATGACCGTATGCCAGACTGGGAGCATACGGCGAATGCCGCGACAGTGAGCGTCCGAAGGACGCGTAACTGTCGGCATGGCTCAAAGTAAAGAGGATCGAATGGGCGGCGGGGCCGTGAATATTCCCCCTCTTATTCAAAGGATTCCGGATCCACTTTCACTTCCACATGGTCCAGATGCCAGATTTCGTCCACATACTGACGGATGGTGCGGTCAGATGTGAACTTCCCGCTCGAAGCCACGTTCAGGATGGCCATCTTTGCCCAGCGGCTGCTGTCGCGGTATGCCTCCTCCACGCGCTTCTGCGCCTCGGCGTACGCCTTGAAGTCGGCCAGGATGAAGTACACATCCGGGGTGCCGTACTTGTTGGTCAGCAGCGAGTCGTAGATCTCGCGGAACATCTCCATGTCGCCGCCGGAGTACATGCCGTTGATCAGCTGCATCAGCAC